>NZ_WXWI01000032.1:0-4159 GCF_009904895.1 Vibrio sp. V31_P5A7T61 | reverse complement strand
CGTTTAATGATATTAAAAATAATGGCTTTGATGAAAAGAAGAGTTTATTGCCACTTTCTAAAAATGGTTATATATTAAATGGAGCGCATCGTGCTGCAAGTGCAATTTTCCTTGGGGAGGAGGTTGCCTGTGTCAAAACCGAACTAGATGATGTATCGCCAAATTATCAGTACTTTATCGAAAGAAATGTTCCAGAAGAAATATTGGATATCGGAGCCATAAATTTTTGTGAATATGCAGAAAACACATACTTAGCATTTCTATGGCCATCTGGAAGAAAGAATTATAATTCCACTATAAAATTATTTGATAATGTTGTTTATAATAAAAACATTAGGCTAAATTCACAAGGCGGCCTTAATCTACTGATTGAATTATATAAGCATATGAATTGGGTTGGAAAAAGTGAGGATAACTTTCCCGGTGCTCATAAAAAATTATTAGAATGCTTCACAGATTTTGACTCTTTCTCTGTGATATTATTTCAATCGGAAAGTCTAGAAAAAGTTCAAGAAATAAAAAAACAAGTTCGTGACATCAACAAAATAGGTTTTAGCTCTATTCATATTACTGACACAATAGAAGAAGTTCAAAGGGTTGCCCATCTGATTTTTAATGATAATGGATTACATTTCTTGAACTATGCTAATCCATATAAGTTTAAATCAACGCTAGATATAATTAAAAGTCTTCACACTAATGACGTTAAGAGACTGAATAATATGGTTCTCGATGGTAGTACAACTTTAGCTGTATATGGTTTACGTGAGGCTAGGGATATCGATTACCTATCCACTGACTCTTTACTATTATCAAATAAAGATGTAGAAATAGAACCTCACGATAATCAGCTTATCTACCATAAAGTAGAGAAAAATGAATTAATTTATAATCCTCGTTATCACTTTAAATATTTAGGAATTAAGTTTGTTTCATTTAATCAAATGTATATATTTAAAAATAATCGAAATGAAAATAAAGATATTAATGATTGTGATATAATGAAATCATTCGTTGAAAAGAGTAGCTGTAAATATTTTCTTGCTAAATCAAGACAGTTTATGTTCTATAAGAAAATAGTTATGAAAAGTAAGCTTCGTACTGCATTGTTCTCTTTATTAAAAATTACGAATACTTATGATATTGTAAGAAATATATATCGTAAGTTAAAGGACTAAAATGAAGATCCTTATCGTTAATACCTCAGATATTCAAGGTGGTGCAGCGCGGGCTGCATATCGGTTACATAAGGCGCTATTAGCCGAAGGTGTCGATAGCCAGATGTTGGTACAGTCTAAATCCTCCGATGATTTCACTGTCCTTGGCCCACAAAGTAAATTGCAAAAGGTGATGGGCAAAGTTCGACCAAGCTTAGATTCTATTCCTATTCGGCGTTATAAACAGCGCACAAAAACGTTATTTAGCCCTAGTTGGGTGCCTTTTTCCGGTTTAGTGGACAAAATTAATGGATTAAATCCAGATGTTGTGCACTTGCATTGGATTAATGCTGGCATGCTGCGGATTGAAGATCTTGCTAGAATTAAAGCACCGATCGTATGGTCTTTACATGATATGTGGGCATTTACCGGTGGTTGTCACTATGATGATGGGTGTTCAGCTTATAAGAGACAGTGTAATCAATGTCCGGTATTAGTATCTAATAATGTTAAAGATTTAAGTTTTAAAGTTTGGCAACGTAAACAAGTGGTTTTTCCTCAGTTATCTCAAATGACCATTATCGGATTGTCAAAATGGTTAACGGAGTGCGCATCATCGTCGACTTTATTTCGGGATAATCGAGTAGTCAACCTGCCTAATCCTATTGATACAAAAGTTTTTTCACCATTTAACAACATCGACGCACGCAAGCTATTTAATCTACCACTAGATAAAAAATTAATTCTATTTGGCGCAATGGGGGCAACCAGTGATCCGCGTAAAGGTTTTCATGAGCTGGCACAATCGTTAGAATATTTGTCGCAAGATTATGAGCTTATTATCTTTGGTTCTAATGAGCCTCAAACACTACAAGGATTTAAGCAAAAAACACATTACTTGGGTCAGTTGCATGATGATGTAAGTTTACGTGTCTTATATAGTGCAGCAGATGTGATGGTAGTGCCTAGTTTACAAGAAAATTTATCAAATGCGATTATGGAATCTCTAGCTTGTGCGACACCAGTAGTAGGTTTTGCTATTGGTGGCAACTCAGATCTAATTGAACATCAGAAAACAGGTTATCTCGCACAGCCTTTCGATACCCAAGATCTTGCCAACGGAATTGATTGGGTAATTCAACACAAACAACCTGAGCAACTCTCTTTAGCTGCTCGTGAAAAAGTGATTCGTGAGTTTGATAGTCAAGTTGTAGCTGAACTATATATAAATATATATAGTTCAATGGTCACTGAGTAAAAAAATAATAATGGGTATTATACGAGAATTATATGGTTAATAATATTATAAATATTATCTGTGCAACTTATGAAGCTGGGGTGGATCTTGAGAAATCACTAATATCTATAAAAAAAGTACAATATGATAACTTAAGGGTAATAATAATTGATGGTGGTAGTCAAGATTGCACAAAAGCTATAGTTGAAAAGTATGGTGCTTTAGTAGATGTGTTTATTTCAGAAAAAGATAATGGTATTTCAGATGCCTTTAATAAAGGGCTGAAACATACTTTCCCTGGTTATGTCTATTTTATCGGTGCTGGTGATGTGTTTATTGATCTAGATGCTTTTGCTATTCTTACTGAATCGGCATGTTATAAAAAAGACTTGCTTATTTGTGGTAAAGTTAATGTAGTGTGTGTTGAAACCGGAGAAATTTTTCATACCGTTCCTCGCTCTTTATATTTCGAAAAAGAAAGCCTTTTAAAAAAAATGTCTTTGCCCCATCAAGGCTTGTTAACGTCTACGATATATTTTGATAAGTACGGTTATTTCAAAGAAAATTGTAAATATGCAATGGATTATGATATTCTTTTAAGAGCATATCATCATTTCCCCAATGTTATTATTAAGGATGTAATTGTTGCTAATTGGATGTCAGGTGGTATCGGGGCTAATGATACCCCGGGAGTTTTATCTGAATATTATAGAATAAAAAAAGAAAATAAAGTCGCCTCCAATATTTATCTTTGGATTGTTTATGTAAAAAGTTTGTTGGCTCATTATATGAGGAAGTATGGTAAGATCATCGTCGGTAGACACTCTTAAAGTTATTTTATTTTTATTGGTAGTGTTGGGTCATATTAATACACCATTTCATAACTACATCTACGCATTCCACATGCCTGCTTTCTTCTTTTTATCCGGTTTTTTAATGAAGAACATGAGGTTGGATTCAACACAAAAAGATTTTATAAATTTAATAGTGCCATTTCTGATATTTTCTATATTAGGTATATGTGTTGAGTTAATTAAAAGGATAGTTTTAGGAAGAGAGTTTCCTGATTTTTATAGAATGCTTCATGGCATATATATTAGTTTTGACTCAACGGTATCTTATTATGGCTTTGTACTTTGGTTTCTACCTGTCCTTTTTTTAGTTAAAATATTGGCCAGAGTTATTATAAATAGAATCAATAGTCGATTGATATTGTTCATACTTTCTAGTTGTACATTGTATTTTTTTAAAGATTTTAATTTTTCCTTACCATTCTTTTTAGGTATTAATAAAGTAATAATTACTTTGCCTTTTTTTATTTTTGGTTATTTATATAAAGGTGTACATGCTAGGAATGGGTTTCTGACTGTTTTCCTTTCTTTAATAATATCTTCGTCTATTATTTACTTTTTTTCCACCCCATATTTTGATATTGGAAGTTCAATAGTTGATTACTATGGTGTTTCAATATTTTTCCCCGTTTTTTTAGTTACGATGCTTCTTGCTCTTTTGGGTGTTTTAGAAAGATCTTTTGATATAAACAGTGAATATATTCAGCTATTGGCTAGTTTTTCCATGTTATTTTTTGTCTTTCATCCCTACACCAATAATATATCCCATCTTATTATTCTATCTTTTGACGTTGACTTTTGGCTATGGAAATTTATTTTAAGTATTGTTTTATTGTTAATAATCTGCTTCTTTAAGAAGCGAAAGAGTAATTGGATTATTTTTAAATATGTATGATTATCTTATTGTTACACAC
>NZ_WXWI01000027.1:0-4341 GCF_009904895.1 Vibrio sp. V31_P5A7T61 | reverse complement strand
TTGTTAAGCTGTTGGGTAACGAGCTTTTTGATCAACGCATGCATATTGGAGGTTTGCTATCAACATGTTTGATGCGCGTTTGTAACTGATCATTGCTAGTAAAGCAAATGCTGTAAACAAAACTACATACGAAAACTCTTCAAATCTGCTATTGATGAATTCCTCTTCTAGCTTTTGGCCTGACAAACTTAAAAGACGTAGCTGCAAGTTAAGCATTAATAGGTATCCTCCCCAAAAAGCTCCTATTATCCATTTATAGAACTTCACTCGATCATCAATACGTTGTTCAACTTTCTCAAGATTACTTTCTAATAGCTCTATATCTGACCTACTTTGAACTTGATTTTCATCAAGTATACCAACAATTTTTTTAATACTAGCCTCTGTCGCCCCATAGAACGCGTAACTACTGGGCGTAGAAAAAGTTGTTAATAACAAAATCCCCCATATACAGATATTGAATAATATAAGAAATATGTCTTGCGACATTTCTATACTTGATGAGAGCATGGCCAATATCACAAACAATCCAAAACTAGTGAAAGACCATACAGCCATAGGCTTGGTGAAGTCACCAAAGCCAACCTTTAAGAAAACCAAAGGATATATAAAAAGCCGTTGAACTGGTTTCAACAAACTTCGATTAATTGAGAATCCTAGTAACATTGATTCTGAAGATTCTAAAATTTCCTTTGTTTTTATAAACATATCATCAAATCCTATTACAGCTTAACGCCCAATTAAGTAGCCCGAAACGCAACTACCAACTTTCAGCACAACACCATAATCACCAAACTCAACGCAAAACAAAAATGCCACGCGTTGAGGGTCTGCTTGAATTGTTTGTTATGTGTGTTGTAACGATTGTTCTCGGGCTAATTCACTTTTCTGCTTCTCTTTAACTTCATCCCACGAAATACCACTTTCAATTGCCGTTATCCTCTCATCATACTTTCGGCAAGCTCTTTCGATAATTGAGTCAAGGTTGATACCTTTTTCTTTCTGAAGTGATAGCACAGCATTCAAGTAGTCCCAAAGAACATCACCTAATTCATCTTCGAGATAACACAAACGATCTTTTGGGATCTCTTCAATAACCTCATCAACTTCTTTTTTTATTTCAACCAAATAAGTCGAAGAACCTTGATACCATGAGTTATTTTCATCGAAATTTGACTTTCTTTTTGCAATTTCTATCAATTTATCAATATGTTGCATTCCATCTCCTGCGAAAACACATAACGCCCGGTTAAGGGGCAACCAACGCCACTACCAAGCTTCCGCATAACACTGTAACCACAAAAACCAACGCATAATAAAAATGCCACGCGTTGGTTGTCCCTCTTGAACCGTTTGTTATAACCGTTTTTCCATTCGCACCAGATCCCATAGCTTACCATTAAAAGCTCTTGTACCAATTTCTGTCGAAACCACTTCAAAACCTAATGACTCATAACATTTTCTAGCAACCGTGTTCTGTTCAAAAACGCCTAAGCTAAGCTTGGTTGCAGAAAAATCTAATCGGGCTTTATCGATTAATAACATCAACATCGATTTTGATAGTCCTTGCCCACGATAAGCATTTGAAATAAACACACGGCAAATCCGATATTGCTCATCGGTGACTTTGTACAACTCAACAAACCCAGCATGTCTACCGTTCACTTTTAGCAGATAGGGAAATACTTCTGCTTTGCTACAGTGGGAGTGAATCTGTTCATAAGTCAACGGAAAAACATACGCTGGACCACCCCACAAATAGTTCAACTCATCTGAGTCAATCCATTTTATAAGCAGGTCAAAATCCGATTCTTGAAACTCTTCTAAGTTCATGATTTCCCATTAGGTTATAACGCCCGCTTAAGGGGCTGACAACGCTACTACCAACTTTCCGCATAACACCGTAACCACCAAAATCAACGCATAATAAAAATGCCACGCGTTGGAAGTCCCTCTTGAAGCGTTTGTTATGCTTTATTACTCATTGATTACATTAAACTTTTACAAAATTCATTTGTTCGAAGCAGTTTAACTCAAAATGGCAAACCAGCCTACTTTCAGCAATCATTGTTGTCGATAAGATCCCAAACAAGTTGAAGCAAATTAGCCTGCGGAATCAATGAACCAGCAACACCAAAGAAAGAGACCATTCAGCGACAAATGAACCTTTTGTGTGCACAATTTATCAGAGCAGAGCCGGAAAAAACGCAAAATCATCGATAAACTTGCGCTAACCAAACACTTTCAGCAAGCAAGATGTTCATGAGATCCCAAACATGCTGAAGCGAAATAGCCGGTGGAATCAATGAACAAGCAACACCAAAGAAAGAGGCCTTTCAGCGACAATCGAACCTTTTGCGTGCACAATTTATCAGAGCAGAGCTGGCCGACAAAACACAAGCATCGTTCAACTTTCAATAGCCACCAAAAAGAACAATAAACTCATAATATCAATAAATTAGAATAGGAAAACCTCTAAATCAGACTAAGTTTTCCCATTAAAATTTATATATTGATTTTGCTGAGGCTCAATAAAGCATAACGCCCGCTTAAGGGGCTGACAACGCTACTACCAAGTTTCCGCATAACACTAAAACCACCGAAATCAACGCACAATAAAAATGCCACGCGTTGGAAGTCCCTCTTGAAGCGTTTGTTAGCTTGCGTGCCAAAGTGACACAACAATTGCTTTTTGTATATTTAAACACCATAATAAGGGTGTGACATTTTGACACAAAGGAGAACACACTATGGCTACCACTTTACCTCGTATCACTGCGAGAGTTGATGTCGATACACAAAACTTATTAACCAAAGCGGCTGCTCTCGCTGGCATGTCTAGTATTAACTCATTTGTACTCAATGCTGCAATCGAAAAAGCAAAACAAGTGATTGAACGTGAGCAAACACTAAAATTAAGCCAAGCAGACGCCATTTTACTTATGGAAGCTCTCGATAAACCAACAACATTAAATCAAAAGCTTAAAACTGCCGCCGAACGTTATGAGGCCAAAAACCAATGATGAAAACGGTATTACTCGATAAAGATAAACACGACAGAAACCGATTCAACTGCGGAATTGATGCGCTTAATAACTATTTGAAAGTCATGGCAAGTCAGCAAGCTAAAAAAGATAATACCCGAACATTTGTTTTAGAGGATGAAAATAACACCTCACTTATCATCGGTTTTTACACTTTAACAATGACACCCATTGACCTAAAAGCTTTACCCGATAAGTTACAGAAAAAGCATCAATCATCAACGTCTGGTGGACTCATTGCTCGCTTAGCTATCGACGAGCGCTATAAAGGTAAAGGATTTGGCGAGTGGTTACTTATCGATGCTCTACGAAAACTACTAGCCGCTAGTGATAGCGTGGCATTCCCCGTCGTTATTGTTGACGCAAAAGATGGCGCTAAACATTTCTATGAGCGCTATGGTTTTAAAGCGTTTCAAGATGCAGAAAATAAGCTATTTATCACCATTTCAGATATTAGGGCAAGTTTAGGCTAGTATTGCTAGCCTTAAGCAAGCTAACGCCGCGTTAAGGGGTGAGCAACGCAACGACCAACTAACCGCATTGCACTAAAAACCAATAAAATCAATGCATAACGAAAATGCCGCGCGTTGCGAATCCCTCTTGAACGCCTTGTTAGGGCTCTCGTACCACACCATCTACTAACACTATTTCCGAAATATGGTCAATGCACTCGTCTAGCAACCCTGTATATATGCCAATAACACGCTCAAAATATTTAACCCATTGATCTAAAAAAACTTTAAATGCTTCATCACTTGCATCTGCTAGTGAATCTTCAAACTGCGCAGCAAGAGATAGCCCCGATAGTTGACTTAAGCCACCTCCCTGAAACCTCTCTTGATGCACATGAGAATTACGTATATTCATCAGTGGTTCAATATCGTTCGACAATGCATCAAAAACCGGTTCAAGTCGTAACTTTACAGATTCATTAGGAAGTGCCCTGCCATAGACTTTTTGGATTCTATTTGTATAACCTTTGAGCAACTCTTTGAGTACATAACAATCGCTATAAAATGCATGAACTACATACTCTAAGTACTTTTCTCGGGGCACACTTTCAGATACGGGAAAGTCTGACTTCAACAACGTTAATGAAAATTTCATAGCTTCAAATGAATCAAATACCCCTTTAAAGCCGTCTAGGAGCATTGGAAAGTATTCCGTTTTATAATCTTCAGGCGTTTCACCTGCAAGCATAGCCTCACCAATTGGTTTTACTTTTTCTACAAACCAATTAGCTATAGCTTTTTCATATTCTTCTAATGTCATTTTTCCTCCGGAGCCCTAACGCCCG
>NZ_WXWI01000030.1:0-4469 GCF_009904895.1 Vibrio sp. V31_P5A7T61 | reverse complement strand
TTTATCTCGCCGAGGAAATTGCTGGGATAATGCGCCGCTGGAGCGCTTCTTTAGAAGCTTGAAAACGGAATGGGTACCAACAGTAGGTTATCGTAGCTTTGCAGAGGCTCAACAAGAGATCATCCGCTACATTATTGGATATTACAGCCAGCTCAGGCCCCATCAGTATAACGGTGGCTTGACACCCAATGAGTCAGAACGATTGTATTGGGAAAACTCTAAAACCGTGGCCAATTTTAGTTGACCACTACATTTATTAGTTAGTATGTTTGAGCTTAGATATGTTGAGGATGAGTCTGTCCAAAGCTGGATTTTCCGTAACTTAGTTGTCGATGGTGAAATCGACTTCTCTAGTATTCTTAGCTCTGAGGGGGATTGGTATAATAACGTTAGTTTTAGGAAAAATTGTCCTGAAAGAATGACAAGAACTCGTGATGTTGAGTTGCTGCGTTTTCTTAGGAACTCTGGGCTAGCATTAAAATATGCAGGAAAATATGATAACCCTGTTGATTACCTAGATAGAATCTACAGTATTTTCCAACCTCTTGACTGTAACATACCTAAAATCAGCGCTGATGGCTCGATAGCGATTCGCTTTTGTCCAGAATGCATATTACAGGCAATCCAGGAGTATGGATTTGGGTATTTTAAATGGGAATGGTTACAAGGGTTGCAATGCCTGAAACATGGTCGACTCCTTTGCCAACTAAAAAAGTCGAAGAGAGAAACTATGGTTTTGACCTTACTTAAGGTTTTGTCTGGTTGCCCATTAGATGTAAGAGAGCTTACTAACTTAAGTGTAAAACATACTCAAAGGTTAAATCGTGTCAGTGTTGATTGCCACATAATGCCCTGTTTTATGGTTGATTTTCACCTTTGGGCGACCATGCGAAGAAATGACCATAGTCTTGGGGATGGATTTCATAATTGGTACTATCAAGATGGAAGAAGGAAGCCAGTATCTCGTGAATGTTTAATCCAAAGCTATGAGTACTACACTAAATTCTTTCCAGAACAAAGCCACCGGTTTATTAAAGAGAGGGGCGACATTAAATTTGTCAGGTTTGGTATAAATCAGCCAGGCTCTCTTTCTGAAAAGCTCCTAAAAAGTAGTAAGTACAACTGCTCGTACTGTACTAAATGGGAGGCATTTGGAAAGTGTCCAGCAAAGCCTATCAAGCTATTTGTTATAGAGCCTCAATATACTTACACAGGCTTAAATCCATGCGACTTCTTCTTAAAGTTCGGAACACCATATTTTCCACGTAGGCCAGTTGATCGGCGTATCCAAGAAATAGATTTTGACCTTTTATTGCCAGCTTAATGTTCCTCCCTCCTGAGTAAGACTTTAGATGCTTTTTATTTCGAATACAAACGTATAATGAAGAGGAAAAGAGTTTGCCTTAGCAGTCAATCATGAGTTAAGCCCCACGTCCTCTATTTCTAGCGCATTCAGTGTGATTATCGGTAGTCGTTGTGAACTTGCTTCAAGCGTCTGATCTAAAGCTACAATAAGCTATCGAACGGAAGTGTTATGGCTTTCATCTATCCATCGATATAAGGTTCGTCGGGTTATTCCTAATATATCAGCAGCCTTAGCTTTATTCCCCCCGACTTTCTCAAGAATAAATTTAATATAGTTACGTTGAAGCTCATTTAACGATGGCATATCTTCAGATAAAAAGTCAAAAATATTATCTTTGATAGTACTCGACGATTTCCTAATACGTTCAGGTAGGTGTGATGGTAAAATTTCATCACCGTCACAGAATACTGATGCTCTTTCAATCGCATTTTTAAGCTCGCGTATATTTCCCGGGAAATCATAATTCAGTAGTTCTTTCCAGGCTAAGTTACTCAGTTGAATCGCTTTAGTTTTTCCAGCTTGTGTCTGAGTAGAAAGAAAATGTCGGGCAAGAATCGTAAGATCATCACCACGTTCTCGAAGTGGTGGTACAGATAATGTGAACATTTCTAGCCGAAAGAATAGATCCTGTCGAAACAGCCCCTCTGCGATACGAGACTCTAAATCCCGGTGAGTTGCCGTGACTATACGTACATCTACGCTAATTTCCTTATCAGAACCCACTGGTCGAATGGTCCCTTCTTGTAATACACGTAATAATTTAGCTTGTAACTCAAGAGGCATTTCACCGATTTCATCAAGAAGCAAGGTACCTCCGTCGACCTCCCTTAACAAACCTAATCGTGATTGATTTGCCCCGGTATAAGCGCCAACTGAATGTCCAAAAAATTCACTTTCCAGTAATTCCTTAGGGATACCTGCGCAATTAACTGCCAGAAAAGGGCCATTTTTCCTAAGACTTTCATTATGAATCGCTTTAGCGACTAGCTCCTTACCAGTACCACTTTCTCCCAATATTAAGACAGGCCCATCCGTTTTCGATATTTTTTGGATCATACGAAAAAGGCTCTGCATCACTGCACTTTCACCTAGCATGCCATGAAAGAAACGGTTTTCAGCTTGGTTTTTCAAGCTTCGGTGCTCAACTAGGCGTTTCACGGTTAATAGACAATGATCCATATCAAAAGGTTTGGTTAAAAAATCATCCGCTCCCGCTTTAAGTGCATCAACCGCTTGGTTAACAGAGCCAAACGCCGTAATTAATAACATAGCAGGGGTTGGCATCAGAGCTTTAACTTCCGGTATCAATGTCATACCATTACGATCAGGTAATCTTAAGTCGGAAATCACCACATCAGGTATTATTTCATTTAACTTACGTGAAGCTTCTTCAGCTGAGTTGACCACTGTGACCTGATATCCCTCGCTCTCAAGCTCTTCACACAATAAATCCGCTAAATCACCATCATCTTCTACTAATAAAATATTCATACCCATTGTTCCTTTGAAAATTGTAATGTAACGATGAGCCCGCCTTGCTCTGAGCGCCTGAGAATTAATTCGCCATGATGATCATTCACGATGTTGTTAACAATAGCTAAACCAAGCCCAGTTCCCTGACCTTTTGGCTTTGTCGTAAAAAAGGGTTCTAGGAGCTGAGATAAGTCCATATCTATAGGGATGCTTTGCCCATCATCGCTGATGGTTATCGACCAGGAATCATGCGACTCACTATATTCAACGAAGACATTTTCTTGAGCGGCTTGGCTTGCATTTCGTAGTAAGTTAATTAGCGCTAATTCGAGCAGATCAGGATCAACGAAGACCGACAGATGATTAGGAACATTAATGGTAGTTAAAGGAAAGAGATCTATTTGTTCATAACTTAATGATTCCCTGGCATTTATGACTAAATCCAAAATAAGCACTTTTTCTTTTTGGTTACTATTACGAGAGAAATCCAATAATTGCCGAACGATTCGGGTTAGCCGCTTCACTTGTCCTCTGATCGACATCAGTTCATGTAATGCCGAGTTCTTATCAATAAATCGAGATAAACGCCTTGCTCTACCATCAATCACATTCAATGGTGCTCCTAATTCATGAGCCACGCCACCGACGAATCGTCCTAATGTTGCCATCCGCTCATTTCGCTCTAACCTCAGGTTTAGTTTTGTTTCATACTCTTGATGAGCCAGTATTTTTTGCTGTGCAAGCGCAATATCATCAAGCATTCGATTTAGCGCCCGAGCAATAGAAGATAATTCATATGTATTTGAATCAGATGCACGTAAGCCTAACTGACCTTGACCAATCTTGGCCATGGTACTCGTTAACTGGGCTACATCACGGCCTACTGCTCGATAATGACCTAAATAGACGATGATTAAGGTGAGCAACCCGATTACCCCCCATACACTCCAAGCCGAGAGTGACAAGGTATTCATAGAAGACGAAAAATCACTAGCACGACGAGTAATTTCGACAAGGCTCGATATCTGCCCTCGTTTATCGGTGATAGGAAGAAAATGAGAATATACTTGTTTGCCCGCTTGACGTTGATAGACATTGGCATCACGTCCAACTTCAAGCAGCTCAAGTGCAATAGGGCTATACTTATTGCTTCGTTTAGCAATACCAGCCGCAGCAATACGCTGACCATCCTGATTGTAGACAGACGCACCATATACCTGACCTAAATCAAAGATTGCATTAAGCGTTCTTTGAACTGTTTCTATATCTCCTTTGCGGATTGCCTCTCCAATAGGGACATCAATTGCTCTGGCGATTAGCTTAAGATCGCCTTTTAGCTTACTCGTTTGTAAATCCGCAAGATAATAAGTTCCAATACCAATAGACGCGGCAGACAGCACCCATAATGGTAGGAAAACAAACAATAATATACGCACTGATAAAGAGACTTTAGTCAATCTGACCATATTTTCCTTTGAATTTAATGTGTAACTATTTTTCAATAAATCTTGACAGATTGTGTGACAAAAATAAACACTAATATCTTTGTCTTATTCCTCACTTTTAAGAAATAAAAAATTAACTTAATAAAATCAAAAATTTAAATTAAACAAAATGTATTGGCATCTTA
>NZ_WXWI01000005.1:0-4897 GCF_009904895.1 Vibrio sp. V31_P5A7T61 | reverse complement strand
AATGAACATTGTAAAAGTTCAATGTAATCAATAGGTAATAAAGCATAACAAACGCTTCAAGAGGGACTTCCAACGCGTGGCATTTTTATTATGCGTTGATTTTTGTGGTTACGGTGTTATGCGGAAACTTGGTAGTAGCGTTGTCAGCCCCTTAAGCGGGCGTTATGTTTTTAATCAGGTTCAGAGAATCATGGAAGAAAAGAGTCAGTTATTTTTACAGCAGTACCTTCGAACTTTACCTAGTGAAGTGTCTGAAAAATATACATCATTTAGTTCGGATTACTTTTGCGCAGATGAGTATAACGCAAATCTATGTGCAGATTTAATTCTACGTGGCGAGAAACGTGCATCATGCAGCATGGAATATTGGTATAGCCACGAAAGCGAAGTATTACCTATAGTTGGCCACCTTCAAGTGGTCACAAACTGGAATGGTGAGCCAATTTGTATCATTGAGATAACATCGGTCTCAAGTTGTCGATTCAACGAAGTGACGGAAGAGTTTGCGGCAAGTGAGGGTGAGGGCGACAAATCGCTAGAGTGGTGGCGTAATGCTCATTGGAAATTTTTCTCACGTGAATGTGAAGATTTAGGTATAGAGCCAAGTGAGGATATGTTATTGGTTTTAGAACACTTTAAGGTCGTGTATCACTAAAAACATAACAAGGCGTTAAAGAGGGATTCGCAACGCGTGGCATTTTCGTTATGCGTTGATTTTATTAGTTTTTAGTGTGATGCGGTGAGTTTGTCGTTGCGTTGCTCACCCCTTAACGCGGCGTTATGAGGCTTCAGATAGCAAAAACCCCCGGCTCATATGTCCGAGGGTCGTATACCTTAGCTCAAAAAGGGCCATTAACTAATAAGTTCAGAGGAGTCCCAATCCGGCTATGAAGTAAAGATACGTGTTAACTAGATGAGTGTCAATATGTATAATAAAACAAACAACAAAAATGAGTTAACGCAGTGGCAAGATTTGACAATCATTCTAGCATAGAACATCTGATTAGTGAGCCTCGATTAAGAAGCTATAGAGAAGTTTTTGAGCATCAAAGTGATGAAGAACTATATGGTGCGTACGAGTGGAATAAAGCGGTAGTTGCTTGTTTTGCTCCACTTAATCAGATTGTAGAAGTTACGCTACGTAACGCAATTCATAACGCTTTGTCAGATCGATATGTAGGTCATTGGTATCGGAGGCCAACATACAGTAGTTTTGCTCCTAGAGAGCAGGGGCAACCGCGAGCTAGGGAACCCCATGCTGTGTATAATTTGAAGAATAATTTCAAAAAAGCTCATGATAAAGCCTACGAAGAACTACAGCGTAAAGGTATTGGTGGAACACCGACAGTTGGGCAAGTAATCGCTAAGACTGATTTTTCAACGTGGGAATACGCCTTAGATACTGAGTTTTACGATGGTTCTGGAGCTGACAATAGATACTTTTGGCCACAATCATTGGGTACAGTGTTTCAAACTTGGCCTTTGAGTGGTTCGCTTTCAACTTTAAACCACATACAAGATCTTGTTAAAAGCATTCGTTTATTCAGAAACCGCCTTTCTCATAATGAGCCTGCTTGGAAACATAGCAGTGTCCACACAGAAGAAGATGTGTTTGTGTATCTGAATAGAAAGATAGAAATCATAGAAAGCTTAATTGGTTGGATATCCCAAGATAAGCTGCTCTACATTCAGCAACAAGGTTGGTTTGAGCATGCAAAAAACGTCTGCAAGCCTGAAGCGTTGAAATATTACCAAGGCAAAGAACGAGTTAAGACTGTGCGCTCATGGCGTCAGTTAAAACGAAATTTATCCTCAGACATGAGCGTACTCAAAATTAAGTCTGGTCAAGTGATAGAGGTTAAAGAACCTCAACTTAAAATTTTCGAATGACAGCCTCATAACAATCTGTTTAAGAGTGATTCGCAACGCTTGGCATTTTTGCTATGCGTTGCGTCTTGTGGTTAAGGTGGTATGCGGTAGCTTCGGTATTGCGTTGCTCACACCTTAACAGGGCGTTAAATGCTTTCAGATGTACGCGAAAATCTGAGTATGTGACCTTTAAATTTTTGCTCTAAATAATCGGTATTGTTTGGTCTTATGTGATCACTCGTAAATCCATATTCACTCATTTTCGAGCTAAGTTTATTTTTCCGACCTCGGTCTGGATCAACAATAATAATATCGCATGTCTGATTAGCATGAGTTTGAATGAACTGAGCCAACAATGAGATGTGTTGGTCTTCATATAAAAGGTCGCTACCAATGATTAAATCAAAAAGGCCGAGTTGACTGCTCACATCTGCCCAATCGACACGTTCGAAAGCAATTTTTTTCCGATTATTCAGTTGAGTGTTTCTGTCTAGGAATGTTTCAACTTCAGGATGATAATCCGTGGCGGTGATGTTTGCCATTTGCTCATTCAGAAGTAGGCTTGATAATCCAATGCCACAACCGACTTCAAGAATTCGTTTGTTATTGGTATCTAAGTTAAGAACATGGTGTGCTAGAACTAAGCTGGATGGCCAAACCACTCCGAAAATTGGCCATGAAGCAGAAGAGATGCCTAAGTTTTGTGCCGTGTTTTTAGGGTCGCTAAACTGTTGTTTATCACGTAAAGTGCATAGATGTATATCATTGTTTCCAATGACAATAGTTTGGTAACGAATACGAAGTGTAGTTGTCATAATGGTTCTTGGTTAGGTAGTAAAGCTAAGCCAAATACTAATAATCCATAGATGACGAAACAAAAAGTGTGATAAAGGTTAAAGCAATTTGAGTTTAGTGCAAGGCATTTAACAAAGCGTTCAAGAGGGATTCGCAACGCGTGGCATTTTCGTTATGCTTTGATTTTATTAGTTTTTAGTGCAATGCGGTGAGTTTGTAGTTGCGTTGCTCACCCCTTAACGCGGCGTTAAGTGATTTGGAGAAGTTATGTTGAAATTGAAAGAAAATTGTTCGAGATTGAATTTCAAAAATATAGTCAAAAATGACAGTACAATTGAGATCTTGATGTATGGAACTGGAAGCCAAGAACTATATAAAAGTGGGATTGAAGAACTCGAAGAGTGCTGTATATCGTCGCCTGAATATGCTGAAGTGTTTCATCAACAAATAGATAGTTACAAGAAAATACTAGAAGATCCCAATTACATTCAAGGTCTATATCCTCGAGGCATTCAGAAAATCATCCAGCAAATTATTGAGCCAATGTCACTGTGGGAAGCTATCACCAGTTTGACCACAGACCATTTTTTAGCCTCTGATAACTATTTCCGAAACTTAGTTGATGTAAGCTTAACATTCTTACTAAGTAGTGAAATTGCGAAATTGTTCAATCATAAACCAGAAGATTTTTCTCTTTATAATATTTGGTTGGAAAGCAAACAAAAAATTCAAGCCTCAAACCTAGTTACATTAGAAGAAATTGAATTTATTGACAGTCAGTTTGAAGTTAGTGGAAAGAAACGAGATCCAAGATTAAAAAGGTTACTCAATTTTAGAAACAAGCAAGTTGCGCATAACTCTGTAGCAGATAAAACTCTAAAAGATGATTTTATCTTCGTTACTTGTTTTATTCTTAGAGTCTGGGCAATTCTAGATGCTGTTTATAGACCTAATTGTATGCCTAGCCCTATACATATGGACGAAGAAATTTTTTACCAATTCTACAAAATTATGTCTAATAACGAGCTTTCGTATGTTAAAGCTAAAAGGCTCAAATTCATCAATGAGTTGTTGAGTGCCTGTAGTATAGATTTAATTACAGGAGCAAACGACGGAAAAAGGCCGTTTTCAGAACTTAAGATCACAGTAAACATCACTTAGTATCAAGTTTGAAGTGCAACGATCAGCGATAATATCCAACAAAACATTCCTCCGGTGTTTTAAAGCCCAGACGAGCTCTGGGTCTGTTGTTAAGTTTGTTCGCAATTGCGTTGCACTTTGCTTGAGTGAGAGTCGCCATCGAGGTGCCTTTGGGGAGATATTGTCGGATAAGTCCGTTGGTATTTTCATTGGTTCCTCGCTCCCAAGAGTGGTGTGGGTTAGCAAAATAAAATCGAGTATCTGTGGCCGCTTCAATAAGCTCATATTGGTTAAACTCAGTGCCATTATCGGCGGTAATGGTGGTAAACAGACCATCAAATCGATTCATAAGATGAATGGTCCTCCGGTTAAGTGATGCGGTTGTTCGGTCGTCCATTTGCCCAATCAGGGTGTAACCGGTCATGCGCTCAACGAGTGTCACGATGCAGTGTTTAGAGCCTTTTCCCATGACCGTATCAATCTCCCAATGTCCACGCGTTTTACGTGTTTCGACACTTTTAGGGCGTTCAGAGATATGTCGTTTATTGGCGAGCCTTCCGCGACTATCGTAGGCAGCATACCGCTTGCGCCGTTTCTTGGTTGATTGCCGTAGGTGTTTCCAAAGTTCGCCCCCATTGGCTTTATCTCGCCAGATGTACTGGTAAATAGACTCATGGCTAATGGTCGGCTGTTTATAGCGTTTCATTCTTCCGACTACTTGAGCAGGGCTCCAATCTTTTTTGATAAAGTGCATAACTTGATCATATTGTTGCTGAGTGATGCGCTTATTACGCCTGGATTTGCTGCGTCTTGTCCGAGTGCGTTGGTCGGCTTTGAAAGCGCGGTAGGCTCCGTCGTAAGCACAGCGATTACGAGCAATTTCTCGAGAAATGGTACTCTTATGGCGTCCGGTCAGCCGAGCGATCTCAGCCAAGCTAAGACCTTGCTTTTTATAGGCAGCGATAGTATATCTGTCACCTTCGGTGAGCTGTTTATAAGTCATAATTTTTCACTTCTTGGCGGGAGGAAAAATAGGGATTATGACAGCTCACTGTTTTATTTATAAGCGTTGCACTTAGTATATGAATCCAAG
>NZ_WXWI01000069.1:0-5196 GCF_009904895.1 Vibrio sp. V31_P5A7T61 | reverse complement strand
GGCGTTATATTTTTTTAAGTTCAGCAATCAAAAGGATTCATGATGAACGTGGATAAAGCGAAAAAACGCATATTGAAACGAGTACAAAGAGGTTTCAAAGGTTATCCGCAAATATCTTTAGAGTATTTCGGTAAAACGACAGATTTCGCTACCGAAGTAGTCATTACCTTTTTGTCTGAAGAAAATGCTGAACCGCAAATTCAGCGATTTACGAGTGATAAAGATGTTCGTGAAGATGAATCAATTCAATCGGTATTGTTGAAAGTTATTGAGCGAGCCGAAGCTGCTACGGTTTTAGAAAGTCGAGAAGTATCAGTTTGTTAATGGTTTTTCGTTGATCTTAAGCTCTCGATCACATTAGGGTTGAGAACGAAAATATAACAAACAATTCAAGCAGACCCTCAACGCGTGGCATTTTTGTTTTGCGTTGAGTTTGGTGATTACGGTGTTGTGCGGAAAGTTGGTAGTAGCGTTTCGGGCTACTTAATTGGGCGTTAAGCGCTTTGGTGAAAATGAATAATAAGGTGGAAAATTGAAGTTAAAATTAACAAAACAGTGGCATCAAAAAAAAGAGTTGGCTAACTTGTTTTTTTTCGCTCAAAGATTAGACGAACTATTTTTTGATTATACACTCGATACGTATAAGCCACCGGCATTAAATTCCATCTTTTTATGTCGAGAAGCTATCAAGTTAATCAGTGACATCGAAGATGACCTAATTGATGAAGCAAATTTAACTCATGTGCTTGAAGAGTTAGCTTGGTCTATGGCGCAAGACCCTGTAGTAAAGGTGATGCTAACTGCTCCAGCCGAAAGTTTCATACTTCATGGAGATAGTGTGAAATTGTCGGACACTAAAGTAAGACTTGAGGTTTTAGAGCGTACATTAAACCCAGTTTATTACTTAGATATTTGTGAACTATTGCTTAAAGAGTCGATTGAAGAAGGTTCAAAGAAAAAAATAGATCGTGTAGCAAGATGCTATGCATCAACACTTATAAATATGGGTGTATCAAAACAACACTTATATGAGCAAACACAGAAGTTCTTCTTTTTCGGGGATGAAATAGAAGAATTAATAGAGATAGAAAATTTTTTCTATTCGGTATCTGTAACTTCCCATCACTACGAAATCTACTTCATTGTCTCTGATCTTATTAAACAAGTGGAAGAATCAATTCCTGTTTTTGGTCTTCAGGTGCTAGATGAGCTCCCTGATGATGTTGTAGAAGTTGCAAAAAATAATGGATTGCATCCTAGTGATAATGAAGTCTGGGTCGAAGTAAAAGGAATAGAAAATTATGATAGACATGCTGCCAG
Organism: Vibrio sp. V31_P5A7T61; assembly: GCF_009904895.1. NCBI lineage: Bacteria > Pseudomonadati > Pseudomonadota > Gammaproteobacteria > Vibrionales > Vibrionaceae > Vibrio > Vibrio sp. V31_P5A7T61. The sequence goes on along the minus strand of NZ_WXWI01000069.1, from coordinate 3,876 downwards.
AATAAAAGCTGAAAAAAGCCTAGATATGGTCAGAGACCTGTTCTTACTTTTCTCGCATAAAAATAGAATTGTCTGGAGAGATGAAAGTATCATAGCGCAATGTTGTGACGAAACCCCTATGTTGATCCGAAAGCCCAAAAATTCAATGGAAAAATGCTTTGACCTACGTGCTAAAGATGCCTCAGCCCGAATGAATGCAATGATTAAAAATATGGGGTTAGAAGGAAATTCTTTTATTAAATTCCATAGAGTTGTGGACCTACATGCAATTGGAACGACAAATGACTTACCTGAAAATCAACTATTGAATGTATGGATAGCACTTGAGACCCTCGTTCCATCGCAAGTGCACGGTGGAGGTAAAATTGTTAAAGTTAGTAATGGGATTATGCCTATACTTTTGAGGAACTATATTCCTAGGTTAGTTGAAAGACTTGCAGCAGACTTGCTTCGTTGGGATAGAAAGAAAACGAGTAGAATCCTTAGAAATATTAATAGCCCTGAAGACAAGGGGCTCTATCAGAAAGTACTTGAACTCATAGCATTTCCTGAAAACAATAGTGTTCTAACATCACTCTATGCTGAGTTAGGAGATTTTCACTTGCTACGTAACCGAACGTTCGAGTTAGCAGATATGTTTAAAAAACCAGAAAATTTAGTTAAGCGAATTTCTTTACACGAAAAGAAAGTTGCGTGGCAATTACGAAGAATCTACCGAACAAGAAACTTAATTGTTCATTCTGGTAGTTCCATATCATACATTGAAACACTAATTGAAAATGCTCACGATTACTTAGACCAAACAATGAGTTCAATTCTCGATTATACGTGTGGAATGCTTGATGCAAGTACTTTGGAGCAAGCCTTTGATATGGCAAAAATTGATTACGAAGTTTATCTTAAGGAACTAAAATCTTCGGATAAATTTAGCGCTGATAATATATGGCTTGGGTTGTCTTAAGACGCGCTTAACAAAGCATTTAAGAGTGATTCCCAACGCTTGGCATTTTTCATTCCATCGTTGGGTTTTGTGTTTACGGTGGTAAGGTGAAGTTTTGTGGTAGCGTTGCTCACACCTTAATGCGGCGTTATACCACCTATAGAGGTAACATGTGATTGTAATAGCACGTTTTTCATTTCCTCACGAAGCTCATATAGCGAAAGCGAGCTTGGAAAGTGCAGGGATAACAAGCTTTATCGCTGATGAACATACAGTGAATACTCAGTGGCTTTACTCAAATGCTATCGGTGGTGTTCGTCTATTAGTCGCTGAAGATGACGCAAAAGAAGCATTAGAAATTTTGAATAGCGACTTTTCAGAGTCTGTGGAAAATGAAGCCATTCCTGACAAGTTAAAAGACGTTTGTCCGAATTGTGGAAGTGGAGATCTTTCCGTCCATACAAAAGGTAAAAAGCCTGCTTTCTTAGTTTTTATTTTGCTCGGTTTTCCGTTGTTTTTTTATAAACATGGTTATAAATGCAATCAGTGTGGCGAGTTCAGTGAAAAATTATAATCCGTGGTATAACAAACGGTTAAAGAGGGATTCGCAACGCGCGGCATTTTTGTAATGCGTTTATTTTTGTGGTTACGGTGTTGTGCGGTGAGTTGGTAGTTACGTTGCTCACCCCTTAACCGGGCGTTAGGCGAAAGGTAAAATATGAAGATTGGTGAACAAGATATCAATAAGGTATTCGTTGTCGAGTGCTTACGTGAAAATGATTTGAGCACAGGTACGAAGATCAAGGAGCATATCTTAGCTCAAGAACCAAATGCGAATGTAAGATATTTAAACTGTATCACCAAGTCAGACTTTTTACAGCATCTCAACGAAATACTAAATGCTGCGACTAGCGATGACGGATTCCTATTGTTTATTGAAGTGCACGGATCTGTCGTAGGTATTGAACTTGGAGAGGAGCTTGTTCCATGGGCGGAACTAACGACAATGCTTCAAGCCATAAACGAAAGATTGCATATGGGGCTAGTGGTAGTTTTTTCATGTTGTTTTGGAGTTCATTTTTACAGGCAGACGTCGATTTTAGGACGAAGTCCTTATTATGTGATGTTTGGAGTTGATAATAGCATTTATGCTGATCGTCTGCTTAAAATGAATCAAGTTCTAGTGGATGGTTTCTACTGCAATGACAGCCTTATCGAAATTGAAACTCGTGCGAATATTCAATTAAACATACATGATGTAAATTTAACTCATTTGGAAGCCGGTGCACTCTTGATAGGTGCATTTACTAATTATTTTACAGAGCAGTTATCAATTGCCTCCCTAGTAAATAGATTTGAAAAAACCTATAAAGAGTATCGACGAATTACGCCAGAAAATGCAATGAGTCATTCTCAATATAAGAAGCACTATTTTGACTTTATTTTTAGGCGCGAAACATTGGAGAATGGCTTCAATGATATTCGGGACAAATTTCTTATGACTGATCTTGATGGAACGTTGTATGAAAGATTTCACGTGGACTTCGATGAGGTTTATAGCAGCCTAAATGTAGAAGCTAGAATAAAACAGGTATATGGCGAAATTTTCGCCTAACAAAGCATTTAAGAGTGATTCGCAACGCTTGGCATTTTCGCTTCGCTCAAGTATAGCCAAGCACCGCTCACACCTTAATGCGGCGTTAGCTGAATGGTGGTAAATATCAGCATGATCGAAATTAGAAAGTATCAAGAATCAGATGCGCTTGATTTATGGGCTATTTTTTATCATACGGTTCGTAATGTGAACTTACGTGATTATTCGCAAGCCCAAGTTGAAGCATGGGCTCCAGATGGTTTTTCTTCTGAGATTTGGCAACGAAAAATGAACTCGTTGTCACCTTTTGTTGCTGAAATTGACGGGAAAATTGTTGGTTATAGTGATCTTCAAGAAAATGGATTAATTGATCATTTCTTTTGTCACCATGAACATCAAGGCCAAGGAGTCGGACGACAGTTAATGGAACATGTACTCAGAATGGGTGAGTTACAAGGAATTACTAGGTTTTACTCTGAGGTGAATATTACCGCTCGTCCGTTTTACGAGAGATTTGGTTTCAATGTGATACAAGAACAAACCATAGAAGTTCGCGGTCAAAAACTGTGCAACTTTGTCATGGGGAAATTCAGCTAACAAAGCGTTAAAGAGGGATTCGCAACGCGTAGCATTCTCGTTATGCGTTGATTTTATTGGTTTTTAGTGCAATGCGGTGAGTTGGTAGTTGCGTTGCTCACCCCTTAACGCGGCGTTATGTGGTTAAGAGGAAATATGGAAATTTCATTGTTAGCGGATCATCCGCATGAAGCACCAAAAATAGCTAAGTGGTACTATGATGAGTGGGCGAGATTAGCTCCAAATGTCACCGAAGAAATGGTACTTGAAAAAGTCATCGAGAAATCAGTTAATCGAGAGGAAATTCCCTTATCGTTAGTCGCCCATCTAGATGGTGAGCTTGTCGGTGTGCTTGAATTAAAAATTCGTGAAAATAGAAACTATCCAGAATATGAAAACTGGATTGGTGGTGTATTCACTCATCCTAGACACAGACGTAAAGGGATAGCTCAAATTCTATTAGCATCAGCGAAAGAAAAAGCAGCAAGTATTGGTATCAAAAAACTATACCTGCAATGTGAGAGTTTCAATGTCGAACTTTACTTAAATCATGATTTTAAGGTTCTACATCAAGCGCAACATCATGAAATCGAAACGACTATCATGGTGTGGGAAGCCACCACATAACAAAGCGTTTAAGAGGGATTCGCAACGCGCGGCATTTTCGTTATGCGTTGATTTTTGTGGTTTCAGTGTTATGCGGAAACTTGGTAGTAGCGTTGTCAGCCCCTTAAGCGGGCGTTATGCTTTATTGAGCCTCAGCAAA
>NZ_WXWI01000013.1:1689-5212 GCF_009904895.1 Vibrio sp. V31_P5A7T61 | reverse complement strand
GTGGCGGAGCGGACGGGACTCGAACCCGCGACCCCCGGCGTGACAGGCCGGTATTCTAACCAACTGAACTACCGCTCCACATTGTCTTGTTACTCGATAAAGTCTGATTGACTGCTTTATTGAGTTTCTGTCTTCAGACCTTAGGTCTAAACACAAGTATTAAAGCCTGGCGATGTTCTACTCTCACATGGGGAGACCCCACACTACCATCGACGCTGTTTCGTTTCACTTCTGAGTTCGGCATGGAGTCAGGTGGGTCCAAAACGCTATGGTCGCCAAGCAAATTTGGTTAATTCGGAAAGCTGTTTTTCATTCTCTACACATTCAATGCACTTCTTTGAGTCCACCAAAACCCCTTGGGTGTTGTATGGTTAAGCCTCACGGGCAATTAGTACAGGTTAGCTCAACGCCTCACAGCGCTTACACACCCTGCCTATCAACGTTCTAGTCTCGAACAACCCTTTAGGACACTTATAGTGCCAGGGAGAACTCATCTCAGGGCTCGCTTCGCGCTTAGATGCTTTCAGCGCTTATCAATTCCGAACTTAGCTACCGGGCAATGCCACTGGCGTGACAACCCGAACACCAGAGGTTCGTCCACTCCGGTCCTCTCGTACTAGGAGCAGCCCCCTTCAATTCTCCAACGCCCACGGCAGATAGGGACCGAACTGTCTCACGACGTTCTAAACCCAGCTCGCGTACCACTTTAAATGGCGAACAGCCATACCCTTGGGACCGACTTCAGCCCCAGGATGTGATGAGCCGACATCGAGGTGCCAAACACCGCCGTCGATATGAACTCTTGGGCGGTATCAGCCTGTTATCCCCGGAGTACCTTTTATCCGTTGAGCGATGGCCCTTCCATTCAGAACCACCGGATCACTATGACCTGCTTTCGCACCTGCTCGAACCGTCATTCTCGCAGTTAAGCGGGCTTATGCCATTGCACTAACCTCACGATGTCCAACCGTGATTAGCCCACCTTCGTGCTCCTCCGTTACTCTTTGGGAGGAGACCGCCCCAGTCAAACTACCCACCAGGCACTGTCCGCAACCCCGATTAGGGGCCAACGTTAGAACATCAAAACTACAAGGGTGGTATTTCAAGGTTGACTCCACGCAAACTAGCGTCTGCGCTTCAAAGTCTCCCACCTATCCTACACATGTAGGTTCAATGTTCAGTGCCAAGCTGTAGTAAAGGTTCACGGGGTCTTTCCGTCTAGCCGCGGGTACACTGCATCTTCACAGCGATTTCAATTTCACTGAGTCTCGGGTGGAGACAGCGTGGCCATCATTACGCCATTCGTGCAGGTCGGAACTTACCCGACAAGGAATTTCGCTACCTTAGGACCGTTATAGTTACGGCCGCCGTTTACCGGGGCTTCGATCAAGAGCTTCGACTTGCGTCTAACCCCATCAATTAACCTTCCGGCACCGGGCAGGCGTCACACCGTATACGTCATCTTGCGATTTTGCACAGTGCTGTGTTTTTAATAAACAGTTGCAGCCACCTGGTATCTGCGACTCTCAATAGCTCCATCCGCAAGGGACTTCACCGTCAAGAGCGTACCTTCTCCCGAAGTTACGGTACCATTTTGCCTAGTTCCTTCACCCGAGTTCTCTCAAGCGCCTTGGTATTCTCTACCCGACCACCTGTGTCGGTTTGGGGTACGATTTCTTATGAACTGAAGCTTAGAGGCTTTTCCTGGAAGCAGGGCATCAATGACTTCACTACCGTAGCAGCTCGACGTCGTGTCTCAGCCTAACAAGAAACCGGATTTACCTAGTCTCTTAGCCTACGCACTTGAACCAGGACAACCGTCGCCTGGCCCACCTAGCCTTCTCCGTCCCCCCATCGCATTCATAAGAAGTACGGGAATATTAACCCGTTTCCCATCGACTACGCCTTTCGGCCTCGCCTTAGGGGTCGACTTACCCTGCCCCGATTAACGTTGGACAGGAACCCTTGGTCTTCCGGCGGGGAGGTTTTTCACCCCCCTTGTCGTTACTCATGTCAGCATTCGCACTTCTGATACCTCCAGCAAACCTTACAGTTCACCTTCAACGGCTTACAGAACGCTCCCCTACCCAATACGATAAATCGCATTGCCGCAGCTTCGGTGTATTGCTTAGCCCCGTTACATCTTCCGCGCAGGCCGACTCGACTAGTGAGCTATTACGCTTTCTTTAAATGATGGCTGCTTCTAAGCCAACATCCTAGCTGTCTAAGCCTTCCCACATCGTTTCCCACTTAGCAATACTTTGGGACCTTAGCTGGCGGTCTGGGTTGTTTCCCTCTTCACGACGGACGTTAGCACCCGCCGTGTGTCTCCCGGATAGTACTTACTGGTATTCGGAGTTTGCAAAGGGTTGGTAAGTCGGGATGACCCCCTAGCCTTAACAGTGCTCTACCCCCAGTAGTATTCGTCCGAGGCGCTACCTAAATAGCTTTCGGGGAGAACCAGCTATCTCCGAGTTTGATTGGCCTTTCACCCCTAGCCACAAGTCATCCGCTAATTTTTCAACATTAGTCGGTTCGGTCCTCCAGTTGATGTTACTCAACCTTCAACCTGCCCATGGCTAGATCACCCGGTTTCGGGTCTATATCCAGAGACTGAACGCCCAGTTAAGACTCGGTTTCCCTACGGCTCCCCTATTTGGTTAACCTTGCCACTGAATATAAGTCGCTGACCCATTATACAAAAGGTACGCAGTCACCCCATTAAAGAGGCTCCTACTGCTTGTACGTACACGGTTTCAGGTTCTATTTCACTCCCCTCACAGGGGTTCTTTTCGCCTTTCCCTCACGGTACTGGTTCACTATCGGTCAGTCAGGAGTATTTAGCCTTGGAGGATGGTCCCCCCATATTCAGACAGGATATCACGTGTCCCGCCCTACTCGATTTCACTTTACTGGCGTTAACGGCTACGGGGCTATCACCCGGTATCGCGTGCCTTTCCAGAGCACTTCGCCTGACACCAATAAAGCTTAAGGGCTAATCCAATTTCGCTCGCCGCTACTTTCGGAATCTCGGTTGATTTCTTCTCCTCGAGGTACTTAGATGTTTCAGTTCCCCCGGTTTGCCTCGCTGCGCTATGTATTCACGCAGCGATAAGTGCTTATGCACTTGGGTTTCCCCATTCGGAAATCGTAGACTCGAGTGGCTTTTACTGCCTCATCTACGCTTATCGCAAGTTAATACGTCCTTCATCGCCTCTGACTGCCTAGGCATCCACCGTGTACGCTTAGTCACTTAACCATACAACCCCAAAGGGTCTTTGGCTTCTTGCTTTCACTAGAATGAAAACAAACAAGCGACCAAGTTGTCTCGCGTTTAATTTACATGAGTGCGAGACAGATTTTGCCGGACTCAATTTTGAAAAGCATCCGAAGATGTTTTTCACCAAGCACACTTGAATGTGTATTTTTGGTCTTTATCAAAAGATAAAGATTGAGAACTTTACAAGTAACCCATCAATGAAGATAAGTTACTTTGTCAGCTTTCCAAATTGTTAAAGAGCAA
>NZ_WXWI01000013.1:0-1504 GCF_009904895.1 Vibrio sp. V31_P5A7T61 | reverse complement strand
TCAATCTGTGTGAACACTCATCAATGCACAATCTTTACGTAAGGAGGTGATCCAGCGCCAGGTTCCCCTAGCGCTACCTTGTTACGACTTCACCCCAGTCATGAACCACAAAGTGGCAAGCGTCCTCCCGAAGGTTAAACTACCTGCTTCTTTTGCAGCCCACTCCCATGGTGTGACGGGCGGTGTGTACAAGGCCCGGGAACGTATTCACCGTGGCATTCTGATCCACGATTACTAGCGATTCCGACTTCATGGAGTCGAGTTGCAGACTCCAATCCGGACTACGACGCACTTTTTGGGATTCGCTCACTATCGCTAGCTTGCAGCCCTCTGTATGCGCCATTGTAGCACGTGTGTAGCCCTACTCGTAAGGGCCATGATGACTTGACGTCGTCCCCACCTTCCTCCGGTTTATCACCGGCAGTCTCCCTGGAGTTCCCGACATTACTCGCTGGCAAACAAGGATAAGGGTTGCGCTCGTTGCGGGACTTAACCCAACATTTCACAACACGAGCTGACGACAGCCATGCAGCACCTGTCTTACAGTTCCCGAAGGCACTCCCGCGTCTCCGCAGGATCCTGTAGATGTCAAGAGTAGGTAAGGTTCTTCGCGTTGCATCGAATTAAACCACATGCTCCACCGCTTGTGCGGGCCCCCGTCAATTCATTTGAGTTTTAATCTTGCGACCGTACTCCCCAGGCGGTCTACTTAACGCGTTAGCTCCGAAAGCCACGGCTCAAGGCCACAACCTCCAAGTAGACATCGTTTACAGCGTGGACTACCAGGGTATCTAATCCTGTTTGCTCCCCACGCTTTCGCATCTGAGTGTCAGTATCTGTCCAGGGGGCCGCCTTCGCCACCGGTATTCCTTCAGATCTCTACGCATTTCACCGCTACACCTGAAATTCTACCCCCCTCTACAGTACTCTAGCCTGCCAGTTTCAAATGCAACTCCGAGGTTGAGCCCCGGGCTTTCACATCTGACTTAACAAACCACCTGCATGCGCTTTACGCCCAGTAATTCCGATTAACGCTCGCACCCTCCGTATTACCGCGGCTGCTGGCACGGAGTTAGCCGGTGCTTCTTCTGTCGCTAACGTCAAAGAATACCGCTATTAACGATACCCCCTTCCTCACGACTGAAAGTACTTTACAACCCGAAGGCCTTCTTCATACACGCGGCATGGCTGCATCAGGCTTGCGCCCATTGTGCAATATTCCCCACTGCTGCCTCCCGTAGGAGTCTGGACCGTGTCTCAGTTCCAGTGTGGCTGATCATCCTCTCAGACCAGCTAGGGATCGTCGCCTTGGTGAGCCATTACCTCACCAACTAGCTAATCCCACCTGGGCATATCCTGACGCGAGAGGCCCGAAGGTCCCCCTCTTTGGCCCGTAGGCATCATGCGGTATTAGCCATCGTTTCCAATGGTTATCCCCCACATCAGGGCAATTTCCCAGGCATTACTCACCCGTCCGCCGCTCGTCAGCAAAGAAAGCAAGCTT
>NZ_WXWI01000038.1:0-5482 GCF_009904895.1 Vibrio sp. V31_P5A7T61 | reverse complement strand
TCATAACCAACTGTTTTTATTGCAAATTAAGTTAAATTGTTTGTTTTGGTTAATGAGTATTCCATTTTTAGTGGTTATCCTGAATAGAGTTAGATGTGATTTATATCGTAGAACTATCAATAAAAATACATACGATATAGCGGTAATTAATTTGAGAATAAAAATATTAATAACTGGAATTCATGGAGATACGATGAAAACAAAAATAAAGAGCTATTGGATTATTATTGGAATCATGATCACACTAACCGGATGTTTTGAGCGTGATAAACAAGATCCTCTACAAGAAAAAGCACAGCAAATAACTCAAAAAATGACGTTAAGAGAAAAGATTGGTGAAAAACTCATGATGTCTTTTCGTTATTGGTGTGATGACCAAGATGCGCAATGTAGAGATGGATTTATAGAAATCAACGACACTGTTAGCCAGCTCATATCGGATAATCATATTGGCGGTATCATTTTATTTAGTGCTAATTTGACGGATATTGACCAAACCGCTCAGTTAATCTGGGATTTACAAAATTCAACTCATGAGCAGTATCCACTGTCCCTCTTTGTCGCTATCGATCAAGAAGGGGGAAATGTTGTTCGTTTACCAAGGACAAAAGCCACTAACTTGCCGGGTAATATGGCATTAGGTTCTGCTTACTTAAGCAGTGGTGATCTTTCATTGGCTTATGATGCTGGACATATTTTAGCGGCAGAGGTTGGTGCAGTTGGTTTTAATGTTAACTTTGCCCCGGTTGTTGATGTTCAGTCAAACCCTCTCAACCCAGTAATCAATGTTAGAGCTTATGGTGAAGATCCTAAGTTAATTGGATTAATGGCAGGCGAAACGGCAAAAAGCTTTGCTAAAAATAATGTAGTACCTGTTTTTAAGCATTTTCCTGGGCATGGTGATACTCAATCTGACTCACATTACAGCTTGCCAATAGTCAATAAATCAAGGGAAGAAGCGGATGCAACGGACTTATATCCCTATCGATTTGCTATTCAAAACGGTCTTGCACCGGACATGATTATGACTGCGCATATTCAATATCCAGCTTTAGACGGTACGACGGTTGTAAGTAATGTGACTGGGGAAGAGATGATTCTTCCAGCAACACTTTCTAGAGAAATTCAAACCCAGCTGTTACGTAAAGAACTTCAGTACCAGGGAGTAACCATTACTGATGCACTGGACATGAAAGGTATTGCCGATCATTTTTGGCCAGCTGAAGCAGTAATCAAAACCTTTCAAGCTGGGGTAGATATCGCGTTAATGCCTGTGTTAATTCACACTGATCAAGAAAGCCATCAATTAAGTGAGTTAATTGATCAGATTGTACAAGCGGTGCAGTATGGTGATTTGTCAGAACAAGAGATCACTCGTTCAGTTGAAAGAATCGTAAAAACGAAATTGAAATATGGATTAATTAAACAAAATAATCCACCTTCGATTGAGAAGATAAAACAACAAGCTCATCATACGATTGGAAAATCAGAACATAAAATTATCCAGAAGAACATCACAGAGCAGGCGATAACACTGATTCGAAACACGGAGTTTGGTAGTTCAAAGTCACTTCCTATTGCAGAAGAAATGACCAGTAAGGTTCATGTGATTATGCCAAATTATGGGGAGGGAGATAAAGCAAAGACACTAAAAAATGAGTTGATCGAACATGGATTTGAATATGTTTCAGCCAGTTTAATGTCACAGACAACTCAAGATGATGAACAACGAGTTATTGATGAATCAGATATCATTATTATAGGAACGGCATCAACAAAACCCTCACCAGTAGAAAATAATGGTGATGTCAGGTTCGAGCATTATAATCTACAACGTAGTTTGGTTTTTAATGCCAATAATTTTAATGATAATACGGTTATAGATGAATATAAATTCGCTTATGAGTTAATGGAGTACGCATTTAAACGTGGTAAAAACGTTATTCATGTTACTCTTCGGGCTCCCTATGACATTGTTAACTTTGAAAAAGTGTCACACAGTGCTATCGCTACCTATAACTATTATGGTCAAGATAATAATGGAAAAGATCTTGGTTCAAATGTAATGAATGCAGTGGCAAAAATAATTTCAGGTCAGCTAGAGCCTAAAGGGAAACTTCCAGTTAATATTTATCATCAGAATGAAGATGGTTCTTTAGGCGACTTAAGATATAAGATTGGCCATGGATTAACGTACCATAAATAAAACTCACCATTAATAGAGTAAGGGAAAATAATGAAAATATGGTTTAAAACTATTTTTATATTAATTATATCAATTGGGTTGTTGGCTTGTAATTCTGATGAAAGTAATCAGTTACAACTTGGTGTTGATAGACAAGACATTTATGGTCCACTATTAGCTGGTAAAAATGTTGGATTAATGGTTAATCAAAGTTCTTTAGATTCTAAAGGTATGCATACCATAGATAAATTAGTTGCTTTAGAGAGCAAATACAATTTTAAAGTAACCACCCTCTTTGCGGTTGAGCATGGTATTCGAGGTGATAAAGAGGCTGGTGAGGGCGATAACGACCATATTGATGATAAAACTGGCTTACCTATAATCAGTTTATATGGGAGCGATAATGGCAGACCGAGAGCTCGACCAACAGAAGATCAACTCTCTAATGTCGATATTGTTATATACGACTTGCAAGATGTTGGCGTACGTTTTTTTACTTACACAATCTCAATGCATCGAATGATGGAGAGCATTCAAGCGTATGGCAAAGCGTTCATGGTCTTTGATCGCCCAAATCCTAATGGTGATTATGTTTATGGTCCATTACTAGAGGAGGAGAACGTATCTGGTATCGGTATCCATCCCATTCCTATGGTACATGGACTGACTTCTGGTGAACTCGCGACGATGATTGTTGGCCAAGGGTGGTTGACTGGGGTTGATGAATATCGATGGAGTTTGTTTGGGGCGGAGCAATACCGCTTACCCGTTGAAAAGCTGCATGTTATAACCATGAAAAATTACACCCACCAGCAGCCGTATTCTTTGCCAATTAATCCATCACCTAACTTAGCAACGGACTTAGCAATACGTCTATACCCAGCATTGGGACTATTCGAAGCAACCAGTGTGAATATGGGGAGAGGTTCATCTTTCCCTCATGAACAATTAGGTTTTCCGGATCCTAGTTTTTATATTAATACTCAATATCACATTGATCCATCTATCACCGCTTATGGTTGGCCTCAAGGAGGGAAAACCGTTTATGGAGAGCGTTTTAATTATGCTAACCCGCAGCATTATCGTGCGAGTATTAAAGAGTTTGTTCGCTGGTGGCTTGCGTTTCAACATAATGCTAAAAGTTTAGCTGTAGCATACGATCAAGAAGCGAATTACCTTGATTATCAAGAATCTCATTTCGTTATTCGACCCGCATGGCTCGCTAAATTGATTGGTACGAAAAGCTTTCTCGCTGATCTTCAATCTTATTCTAAAGAAGTCACTGAACTTGAATCATTGGTTAAAAAGCTAGAATTACGTTGGCAAAAAGATTTAGATGATTATCGATATCTTTATAATAAATATAAGATTTATCTCTAGCTTATAGAAAATGTTATATATTAATGTGTTGTGTGATGAGTGAATCCTGAGTAATGCTTTCATTCGCTATTTTTATCAGTCTATTCGATACACAAAAAAAGAAAAGGCTATAGGAAATGGACTACAGCCCTTAAGGCTGAGTCCTATATTTGAGTGTTTATGATTGTCGCATAATGATTATGAATTCGGGCAAGATGGTTCTTGCAAGTTAAACTCTTAATCTTAATGGGCATGTTTAAAATGAAAAAATCAATGATTTCTGTCGCTACTTCTTTAGGTCTGTCATCTGCTGTTCTGCTTGCTTCTGCTTCTGCATTCGCAAACAACACAATCACTTTCAATGGTGAAGTAACAGACCAAACTTGTTCTGTTACTGTTAACGGTAACGCATCAAACCCAGTAGTACTGCTTGAAACAGTATCTGCAGCACTGCTAAAAGAAGCTGGCTCAACAGCAGGCGCTAAGACTTTTAGTGTCGGTATTACTGGTTGTACTGCACCTCAAGCTAAAGTTGATGTGACAACCGTATTTGTTGCTAATGGCGTGACTGATAAAGGTAACCTACTCAATACAGGTGATGCTAAAAACGTAGCCCTACAAATCATGGATACAGAAGGCAAAGCAGTGAATTTAAGCTCTCAAGCAGAACTGTCTGGCTTGGTGTTAGAAGCTGGCTCAACTTCTGCCTCAACAGAGTTCGGTGTAGCTTACATTTCTGAAAATGGCGGTGCGACACCTGGTTCAGTAACTGGTGCGTTACAATACGCAGTAGTTTATAACTAATTAGTTGTTGCTTGGAAGTCTGCCTGTTTGAATTTAAACAGGCATTTTCTTGTTCATGGTGGTTTGTGTTTAGTTGATATTTTTTTTGAAGTACTATTGTCTTACTCAAGTAAGTAGTTTTGATACTAAACATAGAATAACCAATAGAAATAGCTCTATTGAAGTCATCCAAGTTGTTTTTATATATACGTACTAATTGGAATTTAAAGTGGAAAGATTTATCAGCGCACGTAAGTTGATAAATTCTTCCACTTTTTCCTATTTCTACAGAAAGACTATTAGATTATTTTTAAATAAGGCTATTTCTAGAAAATAAAGCTTATCTATTGTTCAGAACAAAAACGAGTTTTATTAGGTTATAGGTACACTTAGGGCATAAGGCTTTTCCTACATAGATCAGAGTTTCTTCCTATGTTTGTTCTGTCGGGGAGCGGCGATAATGATTGCGAGTTGAGGCAGGCGTCTGTCTTTATTTGGAAATAAAAAAGGTTTAATAATGAAAAAGTCAATGATTTCTGTAGCTACTTCTTTAGGTTTGTCATCTGCTGTTCTGCTTGCTTCTGCTTCTGCATTCGCAAACAACACAATCACTTTCAACGGTGAAGTAACAGACCAAACTTGTTCTGTTACTGTTAACGGTAACGCATCAAACCCAGTAGTACTGCTTGAAACAGTATCTGCAGCACTGCTAAAAGAAGCTGGTTCAACAGCAGGTGCTAAGACTTTTAGCGTCGGTATTACTGGTTGTACTGCACCTCAAGCTAAAATTGATGTAACAACCGTATTTGTTGCTAACGGTGTGACTGATAAAGGTAACCTACTCAATACAGGTGATGCTAAAAACGTAGCTCTACAAATTATGGATACAGAAGGCAAAGCAGTGAACTTAAGCTCTCCTGCAGAATTGTCTGGCTTGGTGTTAGAAGCTGGTTCAACTTCTGCCTCAACAGAGTTCGGTGTAGCTTACATCTCTGAAAATGGCGGCGCGACACCTGGTTCAGTAACTGGTGCGTTACAATACGCCGTAGTTTATAACTAATTATAGTTTATCACATTAACAATACTTAGCTTGAAGCTGACAGTAGTGTTAAATTTATTTCTTAGTACTTTATAGTTTAGGCGCTACCCAAAAGG
>NZ_WXWI01000026.1:0-6369 GCF_009904895.1 Vibrio sp. V31_P5A7T61 | reverse complement strand
CTTTATTATTCCGTCTTCTTTCTAGTGCTTTTTCAAGAACTATTTTGGCTTTATCTATGGCTTTATTACGTATATGTAACTCTGAAAGTCTAATTGCAATAAATGGTTCTTTATCACTGTCTTCGAAGGCTTGCTCTAGATTCTTAATTACATTAGGGGTGTCATTACATATATCAGCAAATTTTGACTCAAGCATCGAGATATGGCTATCATTCGGAAATTTCTGTTTAACAACAGATATGTATTTCTGAATATCCCTTATCGTGTCACGGAATGTTTTGTCATTAATATCATCATCACCTAGCTTATCAGTAAAATCATCTATCAGTAATTCCAATCGTGTTACAGATGTATGACTAGACTGCCCCCATGTTCTTTCTATTTCATCTAGGTAGTGCCTAGATTCAGATCTATATTTTCTTCGCTCATGCTCATCCTCAGTAGATTTTGCTTTATCTCTCCAAATAATCGATAAAGTATGAATGATCGAGCTGTCATAGTGTGCAATATCTTTGGCTATTTTAAGGTATTCAATAGCTTTTTCTAAGTTTCCGTTAGGCCTTAATCTTTCATAATTAGCCATCTGCTGAAGAATATATGGATCTTCTCCAAGGTTATCTTGTGCGTACTCATAGATTGCTCTGACATCTTCAAGAGTATTAAATAGTTCATCTAGAGACTTGGCTTTAACCATACCCCTAAAAATATATTTATCTGTTTGATAAGAGGTATTTAGCTTTCTTATTATTGATATGTATTCTTGATATCTATCTGAGCTATCGTTCAATGCTCTATTGAAAACGATCTCTGCAATTTCTGAATGTCTAGCTGTATAAAAGTAGTCTCCATTTTTGTCTTGTCTAACTACAACTACTTTTTCCAAAGGTCTATGGAGGGTGTCATTAAACTCATCAAAACAAATGCCATGAATACGTGATATTAAGCCAGCTCTAACAGGTAGCCTCAATCTATTCATTGTACAAATCGTTAGGTATATTTTTTTTGCTTCAATGGGGAAGATATTATTATATTCATTATGTATTATATCCTCAAAAGACTCACCCATTGTAGCCTCATGAAGTGCGACTAAAAGCTGCCTTCCATGTATTTCTTTAAATTCTTCGCATCGTTTTTCAAAAGTCTTATGAATTAAATTAGGGCCTAGGCAATTGTTATCCTCCAAAGATTTGACAAGTTCCCTTATTTCAAACTCTGACAAATACCTTATTTCATGACTTTTCGTTACAATAGAATCTAAATCATCGCATTTCATATTCCATTCATTATATCTTTCGGCAGTTATAATGGTTATTGCAGCGTTGGTTTTTATAAGTTTATTGAATGCTCTATTTATTTCTATGGAGTTTAGTGCTGCGTTATCCCAAAATATAAAAAGCCTTTCATTTGTATTCTCACATAATTCATGTAGAGCATCTATATCAATAAATGAAATGTCTCTGACCCAAAGCGTGATTCCTACACTAGAAATTCTAGCTTCCCAAGCTAATTGTCTAAGCAATACGGTCTTTCCTGAACCTGCTTCACCTTTGATGCAAAACAATTCAGTATTATACTCCCTTTCTGAATCAGGCCTCTCGAGGATTTCTCTAACTAACTCCTCAAAAACACTTCTCTTTATTGCAAGTCCTTCGGCAATAGGATACCAGCCTAAATCAACCCCAGAATAAAAGTCTTCTGCGTGTGCAAGTTCATAAGGTAATTCGCTATATAGATAATCCACTTGTTCAGATAGAAGTTTTATTACTAAACTGCTAGGGTTACTATTATTTATATATTTTAACTTTATTGGGTGAGTAGTATTAGATTTAATATTACCCAAGACTTTTTGCTCTACTGATATTTTTTCATCTAATTCACGTAGAAAACTCTCGAATGTAATATCAATGGCCGTAATTTTTTTTCTTGCCCAAAGGTCCATTTCAGCCTGTTTTACATTTGGCTTCAGAAGATAGTGCCTCATACCGTTGGATGCTTCTTTTTCCAAACTACTTAAGACACTCCTTATATTAGAGTCTTGCAAGCTATGCCCAACAAATACAATCGTATATTCGTATGCTAGTTCATACAAGTGGTTAAACAGCCTTTTTCTAGAGGATAAACTATCATTATACTGTTCAACTGTAAGTATTAGGGGTATGTTATTATCTCTAGTTCGACTTATACATCCATGTAGCTTAATCAATGGGATTAGCTCAGAGTCTTTTCTAGTTATATCTAAACTATCATCGTTAGATAGGATAGGGATTATTCTTTTGGGTGTTTTCTTCGAATTCTTGTAAACAGTCTCGACAAGATGGTCATAATTGGTTGTGAAAATAGCACGCCAGTTAAAGTCACATATTAAAGAGTGAAAATCAGCTGGGATCAACTCACTAAAATATTCTTTGATATAATCTTGAAGTTCGTGTAGAGAGTAGCTAGACTCGGCTAGGTCTGACACATGAGCTAAACTTTCGGATTTAAACTCCCCATCCAAAAATCGATCGCAGATCAAGTCTCTCAAATCATTACCTAATGGTATCTTTTTACAATCTGGTAATTTTGCCCCGTATAAAGCTCCAGAACCCAAGAAAAGAACAACCTTTCCTTCTTTTACTCTCTCAATCAAAGTCTGATTTACTGGCATTTTATTGACTCAAGTCCATTTATGTTTCATGTAGCATATTACTTTTCATATGCGCATTCATCAGGTGATAATGCGGACTGTGATCACATCACGATCATTCAACTCAAAGAGACGAAACGAGGTTAGTTTTTTCATTAGTACAGATATGGCAAACCTTGCGTTATCAGGCAGGAACGAGTTATGAATCTAACTTGTCTTGGGGCAGAAATGAGTCAGTGATTTTTCTAAATTAGTGATTCTTTAATTACTGAAAGTATGGAAACTAGCTTAGCGGTAACAAAAAATTATTGAGCCTCGAACTCCGAAAATGTACCATGCACACTGTGTTTCATAGTGGTGACAGTTCTTAGTAGCTGTCCACTCTTAGCAGTAAGAGTGAAACTAATTTCGAAGGGTTCGCCCTTAGTGTATCTCGTATATGCTTACTCCAGTAGGAGTGTTAACTTATTGTAACTAAACTACCTCTATGAAGCACACCCCCAACATTAGGAGAAGATGGTGGCTTTAGCAGACAATATTTGGTGGACAAGAAAAGCACGAATTCAAACTGAAAAACGACTTTTGTCTAACGCCTTTCACTCACAAGTAATACTACTCTGGTATTCATTCTTCTCTGTCGCCGTATCCGTTTATTATCTAAAGAACCCACAAAATGGAATCGAAGCGATCTCTTGGGTTGTATATTCTGTCCTCGTACTTTGCATTTCAGGATTCATCAACGGACTTTCATTTAAGGAAAGAGCAAACCTAATCAAAGAATGTTATGAAAGTTTGAATAGCATTATGCATCAAGCCTACAAGCCAAATGCTGATTTGGCCAATTTATCAACAACCTACGAGTCTAAGCTAAATGCTTGTGAAAACCACACTGACAAAGATTTTGCCATCGCACTATGCCAAGAGTATTGGGCAAGTACCAGCACCGCAAGACAAGTAAGCAAAGATTTCCATTCAGATACCTCGGAAAACAAACAACAACCAGAACAAGCTCTTACTAGAATACCAACATCACATCACTGGTTTTTAGCAGCATCTTATTTTGTTACTAGGTTGTTAACTCTTGTGTTTTTCTATGTCTTGCCAGTACTGATATTGCTTGCATTAAACTCGTCTTTATTCTTATCCACTCCAACTTGTACTGGTGGATAAAATGCGTGTACAAGACCAATTTAATAAAGAGTTTAGGCACGAGAATCTAAAAGAAATCTTTTCCAATCATGTTGTATATTCTGGTGCTACTGGCATAGACAATATGAATCAGTATGCTTTTAGAAAACAGTTAGACCCGCAAGTTGAAATCATTTCTCGTAAAATGATTGAAGGTTCGTATGCGTTTTCCAAGTACAAGTTAAAGTTGCTGACTAAAGGGAGAAATAAAGCCCCTCGTGAAATCTCTATCCCTACAGTGAGAGATAGAATTGCATTACGTGCTATGTGTAACTTTCTACAAGACCGATTTGCAGAATCAGTGAAATTCACGCTTCCTCAAGATGTCATTAAAGATGTCAAGGCTCACGCTTTATCTGGTGACTTTGATAGCTATATTAAGTTAGATGTTTCGAATTTTTACCCATCAATAAGACATAAAAACCTACGCTCTCAATTGAGAAAACGCATTAGGCAAGATCACATACTAGACATGATCTTTTCGGCTGTCACTGCCCCTTCAGTTCTAGTTTCGAGAAAGGATGATAGGCCAAGTGAAATCGGCGTACCTCAAGGGTTGGCTGTTTCCAACATCCTTGCAGCCATCTACCTCCAAAACATTGACAAATTTTTATCTGAATTGCCTAACGTAAAATGCTACCGCTACGTTGATGATGTATTAGTTCTTTGCTCTGCTGACCAAGCACACGATCTAGCACAAATCATTATCAAGAAGTTTCGCAATATTGGTTTAAAAATACACTGCCCTGTGAAAGTACCAGAGAAGTCAAAAATTGACTCACTTGCCAACGGTTTTGATTATCTTGGGTATCAATTCACCAATGAGCATATCTCTGCAAGAAACGGTTCGATTGAAAAGTTAAAGGCTTCTCTTGCTGGGATTTTCACAAGCTATAAGCACTCTAAAAATAAGAGCTTAAAAATTTTGGAATGGCGATTGAACCTACGAATCACTGGATGTGTGTTTGAGAATAAATGTAAGGGTTGGCAATTTTTCTTCGCTGAGATCAATGATGAAAAGCTACTCCACAGATTAGATCATTATGTCCTGCGACTATGTAAGCGTTTTGGGGTAGAAATCAAACCTAAAAAGTTTGTTCGCACTTTCAAAGAAATTAGCCACAACAAATATAACACCAGTTATGTACCAAACTTCGACCAGTATGACATACCTGAGATGAAAGAGGTTTTAGTTCAATATTTTAGTTTTGATTTGACCAATATGGCTGATGAAGAAATTCGTTACCACTTCCATAAAAAAATAGGTTCTCAAGTCAGAGAGCTAGAAGTTGATGTGAAAGACTTTGGTTACTAGGTTGAGTGTTCGTTAAACAAGGGGAGATGTTCCCGCGATCTTGTAGCATTACAGGCATTAGGAAAAATAGGCCAAATGATGATTCAGAGACGTGAGGCTTAAACGGTAGCTAACTTGCTTTGGGGGGGCATAAACGTATTAGATCTAGCTCTAATATGGTAGTAGGAGAAATAGTCGTGATCAGATGCATGTGAGGATGTAGTGGTATGGTGAATTTGGTCACTTAGTTAGAGGTGATATCATCATCTCATAAGTTAATAGGTGACATTATGACAAAACGTACAAGACGGCTATTTAGTGCCGAATTCAAACTGGAAGCGGCACAGTTAGTGCTCGATCAAAACTACTCGGTGACCGAAGCGGCTCAAGCCATGAATGTAGGTAAATCTACGATGGATAAGTGGGTTCGCCAATTAAAACAAGAGCGCCAAGGGAAAGCACCTAAAGCGTCACCTATCACACCTGAGCAAATTGAAATTCGTGAATTAAAAAAGAAGCTAGCTCGTCTTGAAGAGCATAATGAAATATTAAAAAAAGCCACGGCTCTCTTGATGTCGGACTCACTGAACAATTCTTGATGATCAAGAAACTCAAGCAGAGCCACAGCATAAAAACATTATGCGAAGTCTTCAATGTTCATCGAAGCAGTTATAACTATTGGCTGAAACGGCCAACAGAAATAAAGGCGGAAACCGTAAAACTTCGCAGTTTGATTAGCGAAGCTTATGCGGCAAGCAATGGTTCTGCGGGAGCAAGAACCATTGCCGATATTGTAACAAACCAAGGCGTGAGTCTGAGTCGTTACCGAGCAGCAAAGCTGATGAAAACGTTGGGATTAGTAAGTTGCCAAGTACCAAAACATCGTTATCGTAAAGCCTCACAAGAGCATATTGAAATCCCGAATCACTTAGATCGTCAGTTTGCTGTCACGGCACCAAATGAAGTCTGGGTGGGTGACGTGACCTATATTTGGACGGGAAATCGTTGGATGTATTTAGCGGTAGTCATCGACCTTTTTGCTCGAAAAGTGATTGGTTGGGCAATGTCAGTATCGCCTGATACACGATTAACAGGCAAAGCGCTTTCGATGGCTTATGAGTCTCGTGGAAAGCCTAAAGGCGTCATGTTCCACAGTGATCAAGGCAGTCACTATACGAGTCGTCAATATCGTCAGTTACTGTGGCGTTTTCAAATAAAACAAAGTTTATCTCGCCGAGGAAATTGCTGGGATAATGCGCCG
>NZ_WXWI01000040.1:0-6806 GCF_009904895.1 Vibrio sp. V31_P5A7T61 | reverse complement strand
GTGCTGAACCTTGAATTACTGGTAGGTCGTCGCCTGGGAAATCGTACTCAGAAAGAAGTTCACGAACTTCCATCTCTACAAGCTCTAGCAACTCTTCATCGTCTACCATGTCACATTTGTTCATGAATACAACGATGTAAGGAATACCAACCTGACGGCCTAGTAGGATGTGCTCACGAGTTTGTGGCATTGGGCCATCTGTCGCAGCTACAACTAGGATACCACCGTCCATTTGCGCAGCACCAGTGATCATGTTTTTAACATAGTCAGCGTGTCCTGGGCAGTCTACGTGTGCGTAGTGACGTGATGGAGTTTGGTATTCTACGTGTGAAGTAGAAATAGTAATACCGCGCTCACGCTCTTCTGGAGCGTTATCGATTGACGCGAAGTCTTTCGCTTCACCGCCGTATACTTTTGCAAGTACAGTACAGATAGCTGCTGTTAGAGTGGTTTTACCGTGGTCAACGTGGCCGATAGTACCAACGTTTACGTGCGGTTTCGTACGTTCAAATTTTGCTTTAGACATGAGTTGTCCCTCTAGGTACGGATGTATGTGGCTTTGTTTATGACCACGCAACCAAAAAAAGTTCGGTAATAATTATATAGTAAAAGGAAATCTTTGCTTAGAGCTGGTGCTGATAGGCAGACTCGAACTGCCGACCTCATCCTTACCAAGGATGCGCTCTACCACCTGAGCTATATCAGCACTCTAAAATGAGTGGAGCGGGCAGCGGGAATCGAACCCGCATCATCAGCTTGGAAGGCTGAGGTAATAGCCATTATACGATGCCCGCAACACGTAACTCTGTGAGCTATTTCCTTTACAATATGGTGGAGGGGGACGGATTCGAACCATCGAAGGCGGAGCCGGCAGATTTACAGTCTGCTCCCTTTGGCCACTCGGGAACCCCTCCAAATTTTTATCTTCCGATTAAAGAAGATGGTGCCGACTACCGGAATCGAACTGGTGACCTACTGATTACAAGTCAGTTGCTCTACCTACTGAGCTAAGTCGGCATAAGTGGGGCGCATTCTATTGAATGATCTCAGCGCTTGCAAGTCTAATCGGCAAAAAAAAGCATTTTTTATTCGGCCCGAGCTGATTCGCTGTTTTTTTATTCATTTTTTTGCTTAATCGCCAATTCTCGTGCGTTTCTGATTTGCAATCTCAGTAGCATATTGTATGTTGCCTGCTTCTTCTAATACTACGACTGAACCTTTTATGAGCCCATATTTGTCTTTTGCTCGTCACCAATGGGCTGAGTTACGTAACTCAGTCACCATGACTCTGTCAGAACATGATCTGCAAGAATTACAAGGTATTAATGAAAGCCTTACGATGAAAGAAGCGGTAGAAATTTATCTCCCTTTGGCAAGATTATTAAATTTGTATGTTGCGGCCAGACAAAGTCGTAATACTGTTCTCAACCAGTTTTTAGGTCATGCGGAGAAAGCACCGCCATTTATAATCGGTATTGCAGGTAGTGTAGCGGTAGGTAAAAGTACGACAGCACGCTTATTGAGAGCATTGCTCTCTCGTTGGGATAATCATCCTAAAGTTGAGTTAATCACGACTGATGGTTTTCTGTATCCTAATAGAATCTTGCATGAACGGAATATCATGCATAAAAAAGGCTTTCCAGAATCATACGATATTCGACGCTTGGTGCAGTTTGTCTCTGATGTAAAAGCGGGACAACCTCATGTTACTGCGCCCATTTACTCGCATTTAACTTACGATATCACTTCTCAACAGAAAATTGTCGATCGGCCAGATGTCTTAATTATTGAAGGATTAAATGTATTACAAAGTGGCATGGATTACCCTCATGATCCACATCGGGTCTTTATCTCTGATTTTTTAGATTTTTCTATCTATGTTGATGCCGATGCTGAATTAATTGAAAAATGGTATATCGATCGCTTTATGAAGTTTCGTCATGGGGCCTTTAAAAAGCCAGAATCATATTTCAATCACTATACACAGTTGACTGAGCAAGAAGCGAAAGCCAAAGCGCAACATATATGGAACTCAATCAATGGTAAAAATCTTCAAGAAAACATTTTACCCACCAAAGAGCGAGCTCAATTAATTTTAAGGAAAGGGCTTTGCCATAGTGTTGAAGAAGTACTATTACGCAAATAGATCAGACAATGCGATACTCTGGTTGACTTGAAAATGACTTGATCTAGTGAAGCTCAAACAGCACAACTTTAAAAAGTCATTTTCTACTCTAATATCAAGTTATTGTGATAGAAGCTTTTCATCATTAATCGGTCGTTCAAAGGCAAGAACTTATTCGTCATCACCTTTGCGTAAAGAAATCTCACCACCAAGATAACTTTTTATTCCTTCAGGCGTTTCAAGTAAAACACCACCACTCTGATCAATACCTCGCTCAATTCCAGTAATTTTATTCGGTCCAATGATGAGATGAACTCGACGACCTAAAAAGTTATCCAACCGATTCCAACGCTCAACAAACTCTTGCATGCCTTGCTGTTCATAGTTCTCCAATGATCGATTTAGAGCTTGTATAAGTTTAATCACCAATTGGTTGCGATCGATATCCTCTTGACCAAGCACTTGTGACAAACTGGTCCAAGGCTGATCAATAGCTATATTTTCATCTTGCATAATCAGGTTCATACCGATACCGATCACTAAGTGAGCCGCTCCGCCCGCTTGCCCCGACATTTCAACCAGAATTCCTGCTAATTTACGGTCTTGATAATAAAGATCATTGGGCCATTTCAATTTAATCCCATTAAGGCCCATTTCCTCAAGTGCTTCTACTATCGCAACTCCAATGACGAGGCTTAAGCCCATCGCGGCAGCCATACCCGCGTCTAAACGCCAGTACATGGAGAAATAAAGGTTAGAGCCAAAAGGCGATACCCAATGCCGCCCCCTGCGACCACGACCCTTATTTTGATATTCAGCGATACAAACCGTTCCAGAGGAAATCATGTGCGAATTATCTAATAAATATTGATTGGTTGAATCAATAATAGGATGCAATTCAACGGGGTTAGTTACTTGAGAACGAATACGATGCTCATCCAACATCATCAGAGGTCGAGCAAGCTGATAACCTTTGCCTTGCACCCGATGAATATCCATTCCCCATTGTTGAATCCCTTGAATATGTTTACTGATGGCTGCTCGCGACATGCCAAGCCATTCCCCCAGAGACTCACCAGAGTGAAAATGCCCATCAGAGAGCATCTTTAATAAACGTAACTTAACACTGTGATCTTTCATTATTTCGTCTCTATTAACGCTTGTAAGTGGGTTTCTGCGACTGAACCAATAAAGCGCACTTCATGCTCAAGAGGGACTTTAAACTTATCGTATACCGTCTTACAAATTTGCTGTGCTAAACCAATAATATCTCGTGCCGTTGCATTGTTCTTATTGATGATAACTAAAGCTTGCTTAGGATGAACTTGTGCTCCACCGAACGTATATCCCTTTAATCCCGCTTGTTCAATCAGCCAACCTGCGGCTAATTTAACACCTTGCTCTGTAGGATAAGCGACTAAATTTGGACACTGCTTTTTTAAAGTCTCAAACACGGCTTGATCAACCACTGGATTTTTAAAAAAACTGCCTGCATTACCCAATACGGCTGGATCTGGCAGTTTATCTTTTCTCACCTGACAAACGGTATGATAAATATCTTCCGCCGAACAAGTCGCAGGCAACGATTGGAGAGGGCCATAAGACAAAAGAGGTTGCCAATCTTTAGCTAAACGTAATCCCACGGCAACCACAAGCGCTTTACCGTATAAACCTTGTTTAAAGATAGAGTCGCGATAACCAAACTGACACTCAGAAACACTTAATCTTTTAATGGTAAGACTCGCTAAACATAAGTAGTCAACATAGTGACAAACCGCTTTGAACTCTACGCCATAAGCACCAATATTTTGAATGGGCGCAGAACCAGCACAGCCTGGGATCAACGCTAAGTTTTCTAATCCTGGTAAACCTTGCTGAATAGACCACTCAACTAACCTCGGCCAATCTTCTCCGCCGGCAACATGTAAGTAGTGAAAGTCAGCATCCTGTCTATGCTCAATACCTAACAGGCGATTGACCATCACCAAGCCTTGATAAGGCTCGGTAAATAATACATTGCTTCCCTTGCCTAACATCAATTTCGGCCGCTTAGCCCACTCATCAGATTGATGCAGTACAATCAGATCATCGACAGATTCAATTACCGCTAAATATTGGCAAGTCTGATCAAGACCGAAAGTATGATAAGACTTAAGATTTGCATTATGGTGTAGTTGCATGAGACTCTTTGCCTAAATAAAACTCATGCTATTCTACAACAGATACTTTGATAAGACAGATGCAAATACCAATTCTTCACTTTGAGCACGTAGAGACGCTAAAACTACCACTGATTAAACGTTTTTATAAACAGCACTATCCATCAGCTAAACCGAAAAGTGATGAGCTGATCATCGCGGCTTATGAAAACCACCATATCAAAGCCGTTGTTCGTTTTCGCTCAATTGCTGATTATCGATTATTGACCGGAATGGCCGTGGTGAGTGAGGAGCGTTCAAAAGGGATTGGCCAAGCATTATTGATCTACTGCAAAAAAAACATACTGAAACACAATGACTATTGTTTTGCTTATCCGCATCTGACATCCTTTTATACACTTGGTAATTTTTATACTCAGCGTCCAGACCAGCTTCCTGCAGAATTGCGAACCCTGCTTACGCGCTACCAAGCAAGTGGTAAATCTCTTATTCCGATGATGTATAAAGATGACTTATGTTAAGAATAGAGCTCTTTTATAGCTATCATTCACGTTATTTTGGTAATATACCCTGCTCGCAATTTTGCACATACGTAAGGTAAAGCATCACTATGATTGCTCGTAGAAATACAGTCGAACAACTGCCCACTATTGCGCAAGATCCTAATAAGTTTGATGTATTGCTGTCAGCTCAAGAGTTTCGTACTCATCTTATTGAGTCTATTCGTCTAGCCAGTAAACGCATCTATATCGTGGCCTTATACCTAGAAAACGACGATGCCGGACGGGAAGTACTCACAGAACTTTATAACGCTAAACAGCGTAATCCAGGATTAGACATTCACATTTGTGTCGATTGGCATCGAGCTCAGCGCGGATTAATCGGTGCTGAGGCCTCTGCAGGGAATGCAACGCTGTATTGTGACTTTAAACAGCGTTACCCCCATGCTATACCTGTACATGGCATTCCGGTTCGCGGAAGAGAAGTGTTTGGCGTGTTACACCTCAAAGGCTTTATCATTGATGATCAAGTAATCTATAGCGGTGCTAGTATTAATAACGTTTATCTTCACTATCAAGAACGTTACCGATTCGATCGCTATCATACCTTAGATAACCCATCTCTCGCTGATACGATGGTTAACTTCATTCAAGACACATTATTGGCTCATCCAGCCGTTAATGAGCTGTCTTGTGCTGATAGACCAAAAACAAAAGAGATCAAAACCGATATTCGTCAGTTCCGCGCTACGCTTACGGAAGCGAGCTACGACTTTTCGGCACAAGCGATTAATGCCGATCAAGTCGGTGTGACTCCACTTGTTGGTATTGGTAAACGTCGAAATCATCTAAACCAGACTGTAATTGACCTACTTGCTCAGGCTGAACAAGAAATCTATATCTGTACACCCTATTTTAATTTTCCGCCTTCTGTGGCAAAAGAAGTAAAAAAAGCGATTAAACGAGGAGTCACCGTTCATATTATTGTCGGAGACAAAACTGCGAATGATTTTTATATAGCGCCTTCACAAGATTTCAAAACCATTGGCGGTTTACCTTATCTCTATGAACTCAATCTACGTCGCTTTGCAAAGATTAATGAAGCCAATATCGCTAGTCGAAAACTGTCGATTCATTTATGGAAAGATGGTGACAACAGTTTCCACCTCAAAGGTATCTGGATAGATAAACGTTATATGCTGATCACTGGCAATAATCTTAACCCAAGAGCATGGAAACTCGATTTAGAGAACGCGTTACTTATCCACGATAAACACGGACATCTCGTTGATAAATTTAGTAAAGAGATGGATAACATTTTACAGCATACGCAATTAGTCTGTACCTACAAACAAATTGAGAAGCTCGATAGTTATCCTGACGTCGTACAACGACTAATGAAAAGAATTACGCGTGTTAAAGCTGACCGAGTATTAAAGCAAATTCTTTAAAGAAAATAGCAGAAAGAAGCCGATAGTGATTCACTATCGGTTTTTTATTACTGATGAATCATTTTAATACAATCCTCATACCGCAATCTCTGTATTCTGTACTCCAACAGATAGCCAAAGAAAAGATCCAATGGATCCATTCTACTCTCTTCACACAGACCAAAACTTTTTATAAATTTACCCGATACAAAAAATCCCCAGCATTGCTGCTAGGGACTCTTATCAGTGGCGGAGCGGACGGGACTCGAACCCGCGACCCCCGGCGTGACAGGCCGGTATTCTAACCAACTGAACTACCGCTCCACATTGTCTTGTTACTCGATAAAGTCTGATTGGCTGCTTTATTGAGTTTCTGTCTTCAGACGCTAAGTCTAAACACAAGTATTAAAGCCTGGCGATGTTCTACTCTCACATGGGGAGACCCCACACTACCATCGACGCTGTTTCGTTTCACTTCTGAGTTCGGCATGGAGTCAGGTGGGTCCAAAACGCTATGGTCGCCAAGCAAATTTGGTTAATTCGGAAAGCTGTTTTTCATTCTCTACACATTCAATGCACTTCTTTGAGTCCA
>NZ_WXWI01000055.1:0-6878 GCF_009904895.1 Vibrio sp. V31_P5A7T61 | reverse complement strand
AACCAACTGAGCTTCACAACGTGTGCTCACTCTATTATTCACGTAATTTTGGGGTTCTGGTTGGAGTCGGCGGGAACAATCCCTAAGCGCATTACTCACTTGCAGGAAGAGGCGATACACCATGTCTTGCCCATTAAACGAGAAGAGCGGATATATCCGAGAGCAATAAAACCAAAGGCAAAGAAATACCCCAATAAAAAGAAAGCCAGTCAGCTTAACTGACTGGCATTAGCCGCACAGGGCGGCTTTGCTTACTGATAACACATCACAATTATTTCTGTGCAGTAACCGTTGTCGTTGTCGCTGTATCGTTATCGCTTGCTGCAACCGCGGCAACCGCTACTGCTGCTGCCATTACTGCTGCTGCGGTGCTTGCTGCCACGCCGCCAGCCGCTGCGCCAGCGCCTGCAGCGCCTGCAGAACCAGCGCCAGCCGTTGCTGTAGTACCAGTTGTGCTACTCGCAGTACCTACTGCTTCAGCTGCAATTGCACCTTGTGCCATTGCAAATGTTGCCAGCAAAACCATTGCTGTTTTTTTCATAGCTATCTCCATGGAATCCTAATTAACTAACATCGATGTATAGAGTGATGCATCACTCCACCGCTAAGTTTAAGAGTAAAAATCCAACAATGTAAACCTTTTAATGCATAATGTTGCTTAAATTATTTATTATGAGTGATATGTTTATAAGTCTTGTTGAGTATATGAATGAGTTCGGAATCTGTTGTTGTGTGACTAAACACTCATATATAAATGCTTTTTAGTCGGGTTGATTTGCCGATTAGGTGAATAACACTAAGATTCATCATTGCTAATCGTTTGCTAATCGTTAATCATAAGCGGGTTGAAAATATTAGGATATGCGTTGTATTACGTAGGGCGGTAGCGTGCCTGATTATGGTCAAATTAGGCTATGATTGAATAAGCTAACTACATGATAAGGATGGTTTTTCACCACTATGCTTAATAAAATGAAATTCAATATGAACCCAGTGATTCAAGTGACCCAAAAAACATTTATTGGTGCCTTTTGTTTAACCCTCAATCTAGTGGCTTTCTCGGCACAAGCTGATGGCTATGCCGGAGTGAGCGCAGCGTATAGTGATAGCGAATACCAAGCCTCTACGGGGTGGTTAGACTCATCTCCAGCACTTGCTCAAATTCAGTTTGGGTATTTCTTTTCCGATTATGTCGCCATTGAAGGTCGCTATGCGACTAGTGTTAAACGCAGTGATGATTTAGCGATTGATGGCCTAGCCAGTGCATTAGTTAAAGCCAATATGCCAGTCACCGATCGGCTCGCTTTGTACGCTTTAGCGGGTTATTCGTATGTTAGAGCAGACTATCAGCACCAAACGACCAATGATAGCGGCGCAACTTTTGGCGTCGGGTTGCATTATGCGCTCAGTGGAAAAACAGCGATTACTGGCGAGTTTGTAAATTATCTTGCTGGCGATGATCTACGCTTAACCGCTTTACAATTTGGTATGCAGTTTAGGTTTTAAGAGACCCTAGGTCCTAGGTCCTATAAACCTAGAACCTACAACGCACCACTTTCCCATTCAACTATCGGAAAACACCATGTTTCACGGACGCTCTATCTTCTTTTCTTCGTTGTTGTTAGCCTTTTTTGCTTTTTCGTCTAATGCTCAAAGCCCAACACCTGAGCAGTTGCGCATGTTTCAAAACTTGCCTGCCGATCAACAGCAAGCTTTGGCTCGGCAATATGGGATTACCTTACCAAATACTAATAATAGTGGAGCTAGCCAACCACTTCCGGCAGCCGATATTCGTACCTCTCGTCCCGATAAAGCAGATCAACAGCAGCCCAATAAACAAGACCAAGAGAAAGAGCCTGAACTAAAGCGGTTTGGATTAGAGCTTTTTGCTGCTTCCCCAACGACGTTTGCTCCCGTGAGTGATGTCCCTGTGCCTAGCGATTATCGTGTCGGCCCCAATGACGAAATCATTGTTCAATTATTTGGCAAAGATAACAGCACCCACCGTTTACGGGTTAATCGTGAAGGCGTGATTAATTTTCCTTCTCTTGGTCCTATTTCAGTGGCGGGTTTATCGTTTAGTGAAGTTCGTTCCAGCCTAATGCAGCGGGTACAAGAGCAGATGATTGGTGTGCGCAGCGATATCACCTTAGGTGAACTGCGCAGCATGCAAATCTTTGTCATGGGCGATGCTTATAAACCTGGCGCTTATACCGTCAGCGCATTGACGACCATCTCGCAGGCCATTTACTACAGTGGTGGCTTTAGTGAAAGTGGAGCTTTGCGTAATGTTCAGTTAAAGCGAAATGGCCAAGTGGTGCGCACGCTTGATTTATACGACCTGCTGTTAAAAGGCGATAGTCGCAATGATGAACGCTTAATGCCGGGTGATGTGGTTTGGATAGCGCCTGTACAAGCAACCATCAGCATTCAAGGTGAAGTGCAGCGCCCAGCCATTTATGAGATCAAACCCGGTGAAACCTATCAAGATATTTTGACGCTATCTGGCGGAGTGACTGCTCATGCTTATTTAGAAAGAGCGACTATTAAGCGAGCGAGTTCTCACGGCACTCGTGATGTTCATTCATTGGACTTAACAAAGCCAAAAGCACTCCAACAACCCGTGCGTAATGGCGATGATATTACCGTCGCTAAGCGCAGTGAATTATTACAAAATTATGTGCAATTACTGGGGGATGTGGCTCATGCGGGTTATGCAGAGTGGCGTGATAATTTACGCATCAGCGATCTCTTTCATTCTGCCGATAGTGCGTTTAATGCTACCGCCGATTTAAATTATGCGTTGGTTATCCGTGAAGTTAATTTGCAGCGTGATGTGAGGGTTTATCAATTTAGCTTAGCGAATGCCTTACTTAATCCAAACAGCGCAGACAACTTGCCATTGCAACCACGAGATCAAGTACTGGTGTTTAACCGTTTGAGTGCTGATGATGTGGATGAATTGTTAGAGCTCAAGAAGCAAGAAGAGAGTCTCGAATCAACGCTAGTAAATAATAGTCGTTCTGGCAGCACGCTTGAATCCTCACAAATCAAAAGTTTAGAGCAAGCGAAAGCGTTAGCTAGGCAAGAAGCGGAGCGAGAGCAGCAACAGCGTTCAGCCACGCAATCTTTTCCTATTGTGCGATTTGGTGATCACGAAAAAGAGGAACCCCTGTTTTTCCAAGGCCAAATGATTACCCAAGAGCAAGCTAAAGCATTACAAGAAAACTCGCGACAGTTTTTGCTTGCTTCATTACTGGTTCGTTTGCAACAACAATCCAGTTATGGTCAGCCGGCGATGATTGCCGAAGTGTTTGGTGAAGTAAAATACCCTGGGCGTTATCCTATTTCTCAGCACAATACCGTGCAAGGGTTGCTCGCCGCTGTGGGCGGATTAAGCGCCGATGCTTTTAGTGCCAATGCAGAATTAGCACGCATAGAATCATTCGGTAATACGGTACGTACGGAGATCAAAAATATTGATCTCAGCGCTGTGATACAAGGTGACCGCCAAGCTAATCGAGAGATAAAGCCGCGAGACCGATTAAATGTGTTTGAGCAACCAGGTATTAAGCAACAAAATACCGTGGTACTGCAAGGCGAAGTGAAGTTCCCTGGTACCTATACGTTACGTCGTGGAGAAACACTAGCCCAACTTCTAGAAAGGGCGGGAGGCTTAACCGAGTTTGCTCATCCACAAGGAGCGATTTTTACTCGCGAAGCCTTACGTTTGCAGGAACAAAAACTACTGACTCAATACGCGGCAGATATGCGCCGTGAAGTGGCGAAAAAAAGTTTTAATGTTGATAGCCGAGTTTCCAGTGTTATTAGCGATCCTGATAAGACCTTAGCGTTTATCGAAGAGGCAACCAATAGCCGCGCATTAGGGCGTATGGTTGTGCAATTGGATCAAATTATTGATGGTAATAAAAGCGCCAATTTTATGTTGGAAGATGGCGATTTCTTATTTATTCCAATGTATCGCAATACTGTTTCAGTGATGGGTGAAGTACAAGTAGGGATCACTTATCTTCTTGACCCAAGCTTGACAGTGAAAGATTACATTAATCGTGCTGGCGGTATGAAAAAGCAAGCTGATGATGACCGCATCTTTGTGGTGCGAGCCGATGGCTCTGTCTTTAAACCCAATACCGGTTTTTGGTTTAGACGCCGCGGTGAAAGCCTCAGACCAGGTGATACGATTGTCGTTCCAGTTGATACCGATTACCGCGATGCACTTAACGTCTGGACCGCTGCGACGCAAATCCTTTATCAAACAGGTGTTGCGGTAAATGCGTTAAAATAGTAGAAACGAGAGCGTTGCTAGCGCAACTTACTAGAGCGGCCTAACGGCCTGCTAGAATCTATAACTGCCTTTATGCTTTTATAGAATCTAGCTTCTCGCAGTCGCGCAGCGACGCTCTAGCAGGGCGCAGCCCGCTCTTTCTTCACCAGACCCTAAACCTGAAGAACCTATGAACACACAAATAACCCAAAACAATCCGCCATATCAATCAGACGCGCAATTCGCGCCGCTGCCGCGGCACGATGACGAAATCGATTTACGTGAACTCTTCATCGCCCTCTGGAAAGGCAAATGGATCATCATCGCCACTACTTTTGTATTTGCTGCTGGCTCGGTCTTATTTGCGCTTAGTCAGCCAAATATTTATAAAGCCGATACACTATTAGCTCCTGCTGAAAGCAGTGGCGGTGGTGGTTTAGCAAAAATGGCTGGGCAACTTGGGGGCTTAGCTGCCTTGGCTGGGGTGAATCTTGGTAGTGGTGAAAGCAATCAAACCGAGCTTGCCGCTCAGGTGATTAAGTCTCGCCGTTTTATTGAACATTTTATTGAAAAGTACGATATTTTGGTCCCGCTGATGGCGGCTAAAGGGTGGGATTTAACCACCAATCAATTGATTATTGACGATTCAGTATACGATGAGCAAACCCAAACGTGGTTGCGTGAACCAAAAGGGCTACGCGGTGCAAAACCGACTGCTCAAGAAGCGCATGAAACGTTTATTAAAGATATACTCACCGTTTCTCCCGATAAAACCAGCGGTTTATATACCGTCAGTATTTCACACTACTCCCCTTTTATTGCTCAGCAGTGGGCTACATGGTTAGTGGAAGAAATTAACCAAGTGATGCGTGAGCGCACCATTGCCGAAACCACGCAAAATCTCAATTACTTGCAAGAACAACTACAAAGAACCTCAGTAGCCGATATGCAAGCCACCTTTTATAAACTAATAGAAGAACAAACCAAAAGCCTGATGTTGGCTGAAGTGCAAGATGAGTTTGTGTTTAAAGTCGTTGACCCTGCTGTAGTGCCAGAGCTAAAAGATAAACCAAAACGAGCCTTGATTTGTGTATTAGGTACCTTACTCGGCGGTATGCTTGGGGTGGCGATGGTGTTGGTGCGCTTTGCATTTAGAAGGGAAGAAGAAGTTGAACCGAGCAGCTAGAGCGGCCTAACGGCCTGCTAGAATCTATAACTGACTTTACGCTTTTATAGAATCTAGCTTCTCGCAGTCGCGCAGCGACGTTCTAGCAGGCGCAGCCCGCTCTTAGTCTTATAGGATTAATAATGAAAATTCTTGTCACCGGTGGTGCTGGCTTTATTGGCTCTGCGGTTATTTTTCTTATTATTCAGAAAACTAACGATAGGTTAACCTTGATGTTACCTATACTTGTCTTTTTGAACCATTGATGTAAGTTAAAAATAAATATGTTTATTAAAATTCAGAGTGTTCTTAAACATCAAGGCTTTTTACGCTATTTTAAAAACACAAGTTGGCTGATAGCTGAGCAATTTTTACGTATTATCGCAGGATTGTTAGTTGGAATTTGGGTTGCACGCTATCTAGGGCCTCAACAGTTTGGCCTATTTAGCTATGCGCTTGCCTTTACTGCTATTTTTGCAGGTATAGCCAAACTAGGTTTAGATGGTATTATCGTTCGTGAACTCATCAACCATCCAGATAAATGTGATGCCTATTTAGGTACCGCTTTTTGGCTGAAAGTGGTGGGTTCTATTATCGTTATGTTATTAATGGCGGCTGTGATCCCTTTTACTAATAACGACGCTACTACGAACTTATTTATTTTCATTATAGCTTGTGGTTTAGTATTTCAAAGTTTTGAAGTGGTAGAGTTTTACTTTCAGTCGCAAGTTCTGGCTAAATTAATCTCTATTTGTAAAATCATACAACTATCACTGTCATCACTAATAAAAATTTATCTGGTTATTACTGAAGCAGAACTAATTTGGTTTGTATTAGTCACTACCTTTGATGCATTGAGTCTGGCAACTTGTTATTTTTCAGCTTACCGATTACAAAAAAGGAATCGTTTCTACACATGCTTTGATTTTAGCATTGCCAAACGCTTACTTAAAGATTCATGGCCATTAATTTTTTCTTCAATTGTCGTGATGATTTATATGCGCATCGATCAAATCATGATTAAGCAAATGCTTGGTGAGTATGAAGTTGGGATATATTCTGCTGCTATACGTTTAAGTGAAGCTTTTTATTTTATTCCTACAGTTATTACAGCTTCTCTTTTTCCCGCAATTTTAAATGCAAAGAAAATTAGTCATGAATTATATATGTTAAGAATGCAGCGCCTATATACAATGATGGTTTGGACTGCAATTATAATAGCTATACCTATTACTATATTTAGTGATTGGATAGTTGTTGTTTTGTATGGAAATGAATATGCTAGTTCAGCAGACATTTTAATGATACATGTTTGGTCTGGTATATTTGTATTTTTAACAGTGAGCTCTGGTAAATATTTAACAAGTGAAGGCCTTACAAAGAAAATATTTTATAGGAACTTATCAGGTATGATATTAAATGTAATGC
>NZ_WXWI01000057.1:0-190821 GCF_009904895.1 Vibrio sp. V31_P5A7T61 | reverse complement strand
TCCAACAGAACGATAATGAATTGACTGTGCCGATAGTGCTAAAAGCCCTATCAATTTGGTCACTCAGTTCATTGAAACCGAAGTGCTTATTGCTAAGCATTTTGATTATCATCAACGAGTGCCCACACAGATTGATTGGTTTAAATTGTTAAAGAGCTGGCTTGCGAATCTCTCGTTGAGCTTCGAAGCGGAGGTGAATTCTAGCGAGTTAATTTGAAGAGTCAAACACTTTTTCACTTTTTCAAATTTTCTTTTTTAGAAGCTTTCCCTCAACCAACACTGCCTGAAGCCTTGCGGCGTCTGCCGTGTCAGTGAGGGCGCATTATAGGGAGTTCGATAAACTTGGCAAGCGTAAATTTTAAATTTTCCCGAAAAAAAACGCTGTTTGCGCAAATAACCAGCAAGCCATTATTTACCTACCACTTATCATCATATAGCCAACATATTACCCACACCTTCCTGTGGATAACTAATCATCACTGTCAAAGAAATAGGAAATCCGAGCTCTTGGATTTAAGTAATCACGAATGTTATCAGGAAGCTTATGTGGCAAAATTGCACTCAGGATTTTTATTTCCTTATCGGCGAGATCGATAATTGGCGCTTGTGTTCTAGGAACCGAAGGATCATAAATCAATACATTCGGCGATAATAGCTGCTTAGCATTGACGGATATCACCAAGCCTATAGCATGATTCGACAATTGCACTACTGTACCTGGTGGATATACCCCCATAAATTTCACTAAAATACTTAAGTTTTCCTGGTTATAAAGATGCTTGGCATTTTTATATAGATAAGAAAGTGCGATATAAGGAATTTTTTGCTCGCTGGCAATCGCTGGATGACACAGATTATCAAATGCATTCGCAACCGAAATGACTTGAGCTAATTCATCAATATCGGCTTCTTTAAGACCTTTAGGGTATCCAGAACCATCGCTTAACTCATGGTGCTGCTCAATAACAATTTTTGCGCTTTCTGGAAAAGCTTCAAAACTACTCACCATTTCTAAGCCATATTTTGTGTGTAGCTTAAGATAATTTTTCTCTGGTTCAGTGAGCGGAGTGGTTTTACGTACAATCGCACTCGGTACTCTTATTTTACCAATGTCATGAAATAGTGCTGCAAAAGCAATTTGTTTGATTTGTTGCTCTGTGAGCCCTTTAGCTTTAGCGATCATCATTGAGATCACCGAAACATTCAGTGAATGGAAATAGATATCTTCAAATTCACTTTTACTATTCATTAAGTGCAAAGTGACATTCTCATCACTCAATAACTTGTCGACGATCTCTTCAACTAAGGCACTGGCTTCATCAATAGCATCAGCTGGGCGACTACGAATTTTATTCATAATTGCTCGCATACGCGCCAAAGAACGTTCGAACTCTTTTTCACACTCTAATACTTGGCGACGATAACGATTGAGTTTCTCTATCCGCTGTTCTTTCTCCTGCCAGAGCTTATCCGCCTGTTCATCAAGATCCGTCGGTTCTGCTACTGTTTGAGACTCACTATCGAGAGGTAAAGGCGAAGTATCACTTTGTGCGGGATTTAAAAAGACGTGCTGTATGCCCAAGTGCTTGATCAACTGAATTTGTTCAATGGACTGAATTTTAAAACTATTAAATAAGAAAGGATGCTCATTCCATTTAACTGGTAAGCGAATATGTAAACCTGGCTGCAATCTATCGACGGTGATTTTTATGCTTGTACTTGCCACGATCAGGACCAACAAAATAGAATTTTTTCTAGTGTAGGAGATACGCAGGGCAAGATCACCCTCAGAGGTCGCTAACTGTGCTTGCGGTTAACATATTAGCGGCATGAAATTGAAAATATCGATGTGGTTGCTTCAGAAACAACAAAGCCCCGACTTTCGTCGAGGCTTTGTTGTATAAATAATGGTACCGATGGGCGGACTTGAACCGCCACTCCCGAAGGAAACGGATTTTGAATCCGTCGTGTCTACCAATTTCACCACATCGGCATCTTGGCTATTGCCATCTGATGTTCGGAATTATACGTAAGAACGACGCTAGCGCAATAACAAAATATTGAAAAACAAATCGTTTGCTGAATATTTCGCCACAACGCCTCTTGTTTTTCTAACTCTCTTTCCAGAGCGACAAACTACCGATATGCTGATGGTCATTTATCGCACTTTACACAGACGACTATGAATAAAACTTCAACCTTACTGTCAGCCGGATTTTTCCGCCGATTGACCGCTCTACTCTATGATTCATTGATTGTTGTTTCTTTGTTGATCGTCGCGGGCGGTATGATAATGGTTATTTTAGAAACCTTAGTCGCCATTGGTGTCCTAAGTTATGGCCCTTATCAAAATGTCAGCCAATTTTTAACTCGTCATCCCACTTTCAGTCCAGCCTATACCTTGTATCTGGCCTCTATTTGGATTTACTTTTTTGTTTATTGTTGGACCAAGCATGGGCAAACCTTAGGTATGAAAGCATCGAAGATCTTGGTCCGTAATCAAGACGGTAGCTTAATTACGACCACACAAGCTCTTATTCGGCTTGCAACTGCAGGGCTAGGATTAGGGAATCTAACCGTGCTGATTGATCCACAAAAACGCAGTTTTCAAGATATATGGGCGAAGACAGAAGTGGTTGTAGTCAATCAATCTCGTTGAAACGCATAACCAAGCTACGTTGAGCTCTAAAAAGAAAGGTATCTTGCTCGAAACAAAGAAAGGGGAGATAAATTATCTCCCCTTTCTTTGTTTCATTCTACAACTTACGACGTAATAACATAACGGCAATCGTGAGAAAGACCAAGCTAGGGGCAATAGCACCAAAAGCTGGGGGGAAACCGTAAACTAAGCTTAATGGACCAAAAAACTCACTGGAAATGTAAAAAGTGAAACCCGCAATCACCCCAGAAAGAATTCTCGCTCCCATGGTTACGCTGCGCAGTGGACCAAAAATAAATGACAATGCCATCAACATCATCACACCAATCGAGAATGGTTGAGTCAATTTACGCCACAAGGCTAATTCATAACGAGAGGCGTCTTGCTCAGAGGCTTTCAAGTAATGTACATAATCGTAAAGGCCGCTTAAGGCGAGCTCTTCAGGTTTAACCGTCACAACCGCTAATTTATCGGGTGCTAAAGCCGTACGCCATTGGTAGACATCTAAATACTGTTTGGTTAAAACCACATTATCTTGTAAATCAGTTATTTGTACTTGTTTCATTAACCAATGATTATCACCTAGATAATCCACCTGTTCAGCAAATACCACATGACGAAGCTGTTTCTGCTCATCAAAACGCCACATATTCAGACCATAGAGGCGTTCATTATCAATCTTCGCAACAAAGATAAAATCATTGGCGTCTCTGGCCCATACACCTGTCCTTACGGAAAGGATATTACCACCAGAGGTTGCGAAGGCGCGCATATCACGCGCCATTTTTTGAGCTTGAGGAGCGCCCCATTCACCCAGTAACGTAACAATAATCATTAAGGGAATCGCGGTTTTGAGCACCGATAAACCGATATCTAATTTAGAAAAGCCAGAGGCTTGCATCACCACTAATTCTGAACTGGCGGCTAAGGCTCCTAAACCGATGAGCGCACCCAGTAGCGCCGCCATAGGAAAAAACATTTCCACATCA
Organism: Vibrio sp. V31_P5A7T61; assembly: GCF_009904895.1. Classification (NCBI taxonomy): domain Bacteria; kingdom Pseudomonadati; phylum Pseudomonadota; class Gammaproteobacteria; order Vibrionales; family Vibrionaceae; genus Vibrio; species Vibrio sp. V31_P5A7T61. The sequence goes on along the minus strand of NZ_WXWI01000057.1, from coordinate 187,173 downwards.
CGCGGCACACTTAACAGCACAAAAAACAAGGCTTGCAAAAGATCATAGCTGCCATCGCCAACTTTTCTTAACTGTTCAACATATTTAATAATGCCGGACAAGCCCACGAAGGTCACCAGTACAAGAGTTGTGGTAGCAATAATAGTTCGCCCGATATACCAATCTAAAATTTTAAACACGAATTAGGCCACCTTGCGCTTTGGTCTGAATTTGTCTTTCATCTTTCTTACCCATACGCTATCCAAGGTATTTGCAATAATCGCTGCAAATAACAAGGCGGCGTTGATGGGCCACATACCGATTTCAATCGGAATCGTTCCATCTTCTAAAGCCGATTTCATGGCGCTGATGGTTAAGAAATAGGTTAAATAAATCAAAATGGCGGGGCCCATTTTGGCGAATCGTCCCTGTCTCGGATTGACTGCCGACAGTGGCACCACTAACATTGTTAATAGTGGAATACACAATACCAATGAAATACGCCATTGCAGCTCTGCTTGCGCACGCGAGTCAGGATTCCGAATCAGAGCTAAAGTCGGCGTTTCTTGCCAATCACGTCCTTTAGCCTTGACCGAGCGTTGACCAATTAAGCCTTCGTATTGATCAAAACGCGTGATCATATAGTCTAATCGCGTCGGAACCCCTTCATAACGAACCCCATTATGCATAGTGATCATCTGCCGGCCATCACTCAATTCTTTGACTTCGCCAGAATCAGAAAACATCACGCTAGGTAAAATCGATTGACGGGGGGCAAGCTGTGCGACAAAAACATTCTGTAACTTTCTATTTTCGATGTTATCAATAAAAACCACTGATGAACCATCTGGCGAGCGCTGAAATTGACCTTTTTGTAATAAATCAACGCTACTTTCCGCCGCTAACTGTTCAATGAGTTGAGCTTCTTTATCTTGGCTCCATGGCGATAACCAAAAAGCATTAAAAGCCGCGGCACTTGAGGTAATGATCGCTAAGTAAAGCGCGGCGCGGATCAGAAACTTATTGCCGATACCCGTTGCGTTCATTACGGTGATTTCGCTTTCTGCGTACAAGCGACCAAAGGTCAGCAGAATACCGATGTATAAGCTCAGCGGCAGCATGAGCAATCCCATCGCTGGCATATTTAACGCGACGATTGATAGGATCATTCGCGCAGGAATTTCACCATCCGAAGCATCAGCGAGAACACGAATGAATTTTTGGCTCAAAAACACTAAAAACAGCACGAAAAAGATCGCAAACTGGCTCTTTAATGTCTCTCTGATCAAATATCTAACAATAATCACGCTGAAATAACCTATGCAAAACTTGTTTTTTTGATTGAATCACTATAATTTCCCGTTGAACCTTTTATTTTTTTAAAATTTCGCTATCTGTTAGAACACCTAAACTATAGGTTGATCCATTAACGGATTCATCAAGTAAGAATGCATTATCTAACATTTAGTTCTATTTGTCTTTAGGATGTAGGAGTACGCATGGAGTTCAGTGTTAAAAGTGGTAGCCCAGAAAAACAACGCAGTGCATGCATTGTGGTGGGGGTTTTTGAACCACGCCGACTTTCTCCAGTAGCAGAACAGCTTGATAAAATCAGTGATGGCTACATCAGTTCACTATTGCGTCGCGGTGATCTAGAAGGAAAACCGGGCCAGATGCTGCTGTTGCATCAAGTTCCGGGAGTCTTGTCTGAACGAGTATTACTGGTTGGCTGTGGTAAAGAGCGTGAACTGGGTGAACGTCAATATAAAGAGATCATCCAAAAAACCATTAGCACTCTTAACGAAACTGGCTCAATGGAAGCGGTATGCTTCTTAACTGAGTTACACGTTAAAGGCCGCGACACCTACTGGAAAGTTCGTCAAGCCGTAGAAGCAACTAAAGATGGTTTGTATACCTTTGATCAATTTAAAAGTGTTAAGCCAGAAACTCGTCGCCCACTGCGTAAGCTGGTATTTAATGTTCCAACTCGCCGAGAATTAAGCTTAGGTGAACGAGCCATCAACCATGGTTTAGCGATTGCTTCTGGTGTGAAAGCCAGTAAAGATCTTGGTAATATGCCACCGAATATCGCCAACCCAGCCTATTTGGCTTCTCAAGCCCGTCGTTTAGCGGACGATTATCCGACCATCACCACCAAAATCATTGGTGAAGAAGAGATGGAAAAACTCGGTATGACGTCTTATTTAGCGGTAGGCCGAGGTTCGAAAAATGAATCCATGATGTCGGTGATCGAATATAAAGGACACGCAGACCCAACAGCAAAACCGATTGTGCTGGTTGGTAAAGGCTTAACCTTTGATTCAGGCGGTATCTCACTCAAACCAGGCGAAGCCATGGATGAGATGAAATACGACATGTGTGGCGCAGCTTCAGTGTTTGGTGCCATGAAGGCACTGGCAAAGCTGAATCTACCCATTAATGTGGTGGGTATTTTGGCTGGTTGTGAAAATATGCCTGGCAGTAATGCCTATCGCCCAGGCGATATCCTGACTACCATGTCAGGCCAAACCGTTGAAGTATTGAATACCGATGCTGAAGGGCGATTAGTACTGTGTGATGCTCTAACTTATGTTGAGCGTTTTGAACCCGATTGCGTCATTGATGTCGCAACCTTAACGGGAGCTTGCGTCATTGCTCTTGGTCATCACATCAGTGCCGTTATGTCGAACCATAACCCTCTGGCTCATGAGTTGATCAACGCCTCTGAGCAATCGAGTGATCGTGCTTGGCGTTTACCGCTAGCAGATGAATATCATGAACAATTAAAGAGCCCGTTTGCTGATATGGCTAATATCGGCGGTCGTCCAGGTGGTGCCATCACCGCAGGATGTTTCTTATCGAAGTTTACCAAGAAATATAACTGGGCACATATTGATGTGGCTGGTACAGCTTGGAAATCGGGTGCAGCCAAAGGTTCGACTGGACGTCCAGTCTCGATGTTAGTGCAATTTCTCCTCAATCGTAGTGGCCACGATAGCGAGGAATAAACCTCAAAAAAGGGCCAAACGGCCCTTTTTTATTGCAATCAATGTGAGGTAACCAATGGCAACCGCAACCTTTTATTTAATTGCTAATGATAGCCCTCAAGCGACCATTACAGGATTTGAGCACTATATTGTTTACCTAGCGCACCATTTTGCTCGGCAAGGTGCCAAGGTGTACGTACATTGCCAAGACCAGCTTCACGCAGAACAGTTAGCGGAACGCTTTTGGCAAGTTGAGCCCACTCAGTTTATCGCTCATAACCTGATCGGTGAAGGTCCCAAATATGGCACTCCGATTGAGATTGGTTATCACGGAGTGAAGCCAAGCTACAACCGCCAATTGGTAATAAATCTGGCCGATAATCATACAACCTTTGCGAACGCCTTTAGAGAGGTGGTAGACTTCGTCCCCTGCGAAGAAAAAACCAAGCAGCTGGCACGTGAACGATATAAAATCTATCGTCAAGCAGGCTATCAGTTACAAACTGTCGAGCTACAGCATCCGTAGGTCAAACCTTATAGTTAAGGCGATCTTGACCAAGATCCTTCACTTATGAAGTTTGACTAAGATTAACCATTCACAGTATCCATTTAAGAGCACTATGGAAAAGACATATAACCCAACAGCAATCGAACAAGCTCTCTATCAGACTTGGGAAGAGAACGGCTACTTTAAGCCACACGGTGACACTTCAAAGCCAGCGTACAGCATTATGATCCCGCCACCGAACGTCACTGGTAGCCTTCATATGGGTCACGCTTTCCAAGATACCATCATGGATACTTTGATCCGTTGCGAGCGCATGAAGGGTAAAAATACCTTATGGCAAGTTGGAACGGATCACGCCGGTATCGCTACCCAAATGGTCGTTGAACGCAAAATTGCTGCAGAAGAAGGCAAAACGAAGCATGATTATGGTCGTGAAGCGTTTATCGACAAGATTTGGGAGTGGAAGGCTGAATCTGGCGGTACGATTACTCAACAGCTACGTCGTCTAGGGGCTTCCGTCGATTGGGAGCGTGAACGCTTTACCATGGACGATGGCCTATCAAATGCCGTGCAAGAAGTGTTTGTTCGTTTGTATGAAGATGATTTGATCTATCGTGGCAAACGTCTTGTTAACTGGGATCCAAAACTGCACACCGCGATTTCCGATCTTGAAGTTGAAAATAAAGATATCAAAGGCCACATGTGGCATTTCCGCTATCCGTTAGCCGATGGCATTAAAACTGCGGACGGTAAAGATTATATCGTCGTCGCCACCACTCGTCCTGAAACCATGCTCGGTGATACTGGTGTCGCGGTTAACCCTGAAGATCCTCGTTACCAAGCATTGATCGGTAAAGAAATTTTACTCCCTATCGTCAATCGCCGCATTCCTATCGTTGCCGATGAGCACGCCGATATGGAAAAAGGCACGGGTTGTGTAAAAATCACTCCAGCTCATGACTTCAATGACTATGAAGTGGGTAAACGCCATCAATTACCGATGATCAACATTCTCACCTTTGATGCCAACATTCGTGATGCTGCCGAAGTGTTTAATAGTAATGGCGAAGCAAGTGATGTGTACAGCAGTGAGCTTCCAGAAAAATACCACGGTATGGAGCGTTTTGCCGCACGCAAAGCAATCGTTGCTGAATTTGCCGAACTGGGCTTACTGGATGAAATCAAAGATCATGATCTAACCGTACCGTACGGTGATCGTGGTGGTGTCGTAATTGAACCGATGCTGACCGATCAATGGTATGTGCGCACAGCTCCGTTAGCAAAAACAGCCGTCGAAGCCGTCGAAAACGGTGACATCCAGTTTGTGCCTAAGCAGTACGAAAACATGTACTTCTCTTGGATGCGCGACGTACAAGATTGGTGTATTTCTCGTCAGCTATGGTGGGGACATCGTATTCCGGCTTGGTATGATAATGATGGCAACGTTTATGTCGGTCGTGATGAACAAGAAGTCCGTGCCAAACATAACCTTGCACCAGTCGTAGTGCTTAAGCAAGATAACGATGTGTTAGATACGTGGTTCTCCTCTGCCCTCTGGACGTTTGGTACACAAGGCTGGCCAGAAAATACCGATGCACTAAAAACCTTCCATCCATCAGATGTATTGGTGACAGGCTTTGACATTATTTTCTTCTGGGTAGCACGGATGATCATGATGACCATGCATTTCTGTAAAGATGAACATGGCAAACCTCAAGTCCCATTTAAAACCGTTTATGTCACCGGCCTTATCCGTGATGAAAATGGCGATAAAATGTCAAAATCGAAAGGTAATGTCCTCGATCCTATCGATATGATCGATGGTATTGATCTAGAGTCATTAGTTGAGAAACGTTGTGGCAACATGATGCAGCCTCAACTTGCCGCTAAAATCGAGAAAAACACGCGTAAAACGTTTGAAAACGGTATCGAACCTTATGGAACCGACGCACTGCGCTTCACGCTAGCAGCCATGGCTTCAACCGGTCGTGATATTAACTGGGATATGAAACGCTTAGAGGGCTACCGTAACTTCTGTAATAAGTTGTGGAATGCCAGCCGTTACGTGTTAATGAATACCGAAGCGCAAGACTGTGGCTTTACTGCTGGTGAGATCGAGTACTCACTGGCCGACAAGTGGATTGAATCCCAGTTTGAGCTAGCAGCCAAAGAGTTTAATAACCATATCAATAATTTCCGATTAGATATGGCTGCAAATACCTTATACGAGTTTATCTGGAACCAATTCTGTGACTGGTATCTAGAGCTAACCAAACCCATTCTTTGGAAAGGGTCTGAAGCTCAGCAACGCGGTACGCGTCGCACCCTTATTACCGTTCTCGAAAAAACACTGCGTTTGGCTCACCCGGTGATCCCTTATATTACCGAAACCATCTGGCAAAGCATCAAGCCTCTGGTTGACGGGGTTGAGGGCGAGACCATCATGCTCCAAGCACTACCTCAATATAATCCAGAGAACTTTAATCAACAGGCACTGGATGATATTGAATGGGTAAAAGCCTTTATTACCAGCATTCGTAACCTACGTGCTGAATATGACATTAATCCGGGCAAACCTTTATCGGTAATGTTAAAAGTTGCTAGCGAAGAAGATGCCGCACGCGTTGAAGCCAATAAACCTGTGCTGATTTCTCTCGCCAAACTTGAGTCCGTACAAGTGATTGAAAGCAATGAAGTAACGCCAGCTTGTGCTACCGCACTGGTCGGCAAATCAGAATTGATGATCCCGATGGCAGGATTGATTGATAAGCAAGCTGAACTTGAGCGTCTAGCGAAAGAAATCGCCAAAACCGAAGGCGAGATCAAACGCATCGAAGGCAAACTGAGCAATCAAGGGTTTGTCGCTAAAGCCCCAGAAGCAGTGGTTGCTGTCGAGCGTGACAAACTCAATGGCTATCAAGAAACCCTGGTGAAGTTAATCGAACAAAAAGCCACTATCAGCGCTTTATAAATTTCATCTTTACCTAATAAGAAAGGCAGCAATAACGCTGCCTTTCTCTTTATAACCTGTAACTAAACCAACCTATTTTGCGACTTTCCAGCAATAAATGCCTCGATATTAGCGATTAGTATCGTCACCAGACGTTGAATCGCACTATCACTTCCCCAAGCAACATGTGGAGTGAGTAATAAATTCGGTAAGTCCATATTGGCAATCAGTGGATTCCCCATGTCAGCGGGCTCTTGAGTAAACACATCCACCCCAGCTCCAGCAATACGACGCTGCTTTAATGCATCCACCAGAGCCACTTCATCAATTAATCCCCCTCGACCGGTATTAATAACCAGCGCATTCGGTTTCATTAACGCCAACTCTGGCTGACTGATTAAATGGGTGGTCGCTGCCGTTAAAGGACAATGCAGTGTTAATACATCAGCCGTCGTTAATACCTGCTCAAAACGAACATACCCTTCACGGCAAGACTCAGCACCTTTGTGTTCTGCAAACATCACTTGCATCCCTAATGCTTGAGCTAGGGCTGCCGTTGCTTTACCGAGCGATCCACCACCAATAATACCCATCACACTACCGGCAATATCACCAATCGGATGAGTAAAGAAACAGAACTGCTTATTGCGTTGCCACTCTCCGGCAGCAATATCTTGATGATACCCAAAGAGATTGCGCCTTAAAGCAAACATCATCGCAATAACATGTTCAGGGACCGATTGAGTCGCGTACCCCTGCACATTACACACCGCAATATTTAGCTCACGACACGCCGGTAAATCAACATTATTCGTGCCCGTTGCAGAAATCGCGACCAACTTGAGTTTCGGCAGTTGAGCCAGTATCTCGCGAGTGAGTACCACTTTATTAGTGATCACGATATCAGCGTCACCGATACGCTCAAGTACCTGATCAGGCGTCGTAAAATCATACTCTCGCCACTGGTGAGCAACGCTCAGATCGGGAAGATCAATATGACGAGGGATCGTCGCTCGATCCAAAAACACCATGTTAAGTAATGACATAAACCACTCCCTCAAATCACTTTAATCGCACATTGATTACTTCACTTCGTCTCGTTCAATCACATTAAGGACGAGGTAGAGTTTTATAATCCGGTAGTTTTCTTTCTGGATCAAAATGATCCAAGATCACCGCCTCAGCTTCGGGATAGAAATCACACGGTACAAAAATGGTTCGCAGCCAATGACTGCGTGGATGATAAAAACTGAGTTCTGCAGCGTGCAGGGCTAATCGATCAGAAAAAGCTAATGCGTCAGGAGAAGCATAAAACTCGTCACCGACTATCGGATGCCCAATCGCTAACATATGTACCCGTAACTGATGAGAACGCCCCGTGACAGGAAACAAACGAACAATCGTTGTCTGCTCCTCTTGCTTAACCACCTGATACAAGGTTTTCGATGCTTTACCATGCTCAAAACAGACTTTTTGTCGCGGACGATTCGGCCAATCGCAAATTAATGGTAAATCAACTTCACCTTGCTGCTGCTCAAGTTTGCCCCATACTCGCGCATAGTAGACTTTATGGGTTAATCGATACTGAAACTGCTTTTTCAGCGCCGCTTCCATGTATTTATTCTTAGCAAACAGCATTAAACCTGACGTCGACATATCTAAACGATGCACGACTTGGATTTCCGAATGCTCAGCCACCAAGCGACTCCACATACTGTCATAGTGCTCAATATGTTTGCCGGGCACAGAGAGTAATCCTGACGGTTTATTGACCGCCAAAATATACTCATCTTCATACACCACATCTATCCACGGATCGGTGGGGGGATGGTATTCAATCATCGCCATTATTATTGTCTCATCAGGAAAAAACGCCGCATTATATACTTAAATAGGGTTAAGTTGCAGATTGATGGTAAGAGGGATGATCGGCACTTTATGCATCGCTTGAGCTTAGTAACTCCACCGAAAACGTAACTAAAAGTTGACAGAATATTAACCTATGATATTGATACGATATATTGACATAAGATCAATAATTCATATACCCAAATCACTTGGAGTTGCAGGTAGGCGGCAAGTGAGTTCATCCCCATGAGCATAGGCAGACGATGCGATCGGTGTGAACCAACGTAGCCAACACCGCTGTAGCTTCAAGTAGGAAGGGGATAGTGACCATAACAATAAATCAAACACAACTATCAATCATACCTCTGGCACTGAAGATTGCTGAATCATGGCCTAAAACCAAGTGACCGCAAACGCAAGTCAAAGGTAGAAAAAGGATCGAGAATGGAAAACAGTATCCCTTATTCAAACACCGAAAAACTCAGATTAAAACAATTAGTTCGCTCACTTGGTCCGGGGATCATGATGGCCGCAGCGGCAGTAGGAGGCTCCCATCTTGTCGCTTCTACTCAAGCTGGCGCAATTTATGGCTGGCAATTAGCGGCATTGATTTTACTGGTGAATTTATTCAAATACCCTTTCTTTAAAGCTGGTGTTCAATACACCATGGGAACCGGAGAAAGCCTCGTTGAAGGTTACGCTAAACTAGGAAAAACCTACCTGTGGGGATTCACTCTATTAAGTATTTTCTCCGCAATAGTTAATACGGCTGCGTTACTGTTATTCAGTGCCAGTTTACTGGGTTACTTCATCCCATTTGAAATAGCGACCAGCGTACTTAGCGGCTTCATTTTAGTAACTTGTTTGATTATTTTGATCGCAGGGCACTACAAAGCTTTGGATGTTCTCTCCAAAACCATCATGGCAGTGCTCACCCTAGCGACTCTCACCGCAGTCTTTATTGCCGCAACTGGGCCTGCCCCATTAACCGTGGTCAGCGAAACGCCCTCACCTTGGACATTCGCTGCGATCGGTTTTATCGTCGTGACGATGGGCTGGATGCCGGCACCGATTGAAATTTCGAGCTTAACCTCAATGTGGCTAAAAAGTCAGCGCCGCCAACAAAATGTGACTGCACAGTCAGCACTGTTTGATTTTAATGTCGGCTATATTGGTACTGCCGTGCTCGCTATCGTGTTTCTTGCCCTGGGCAGTTTGGTGCTACACGGTACAGGGGTTGAACTGGCACAATCAGGGATTGGATTTTCTCATCAGCTGGTTGGTTTGTACGCTTCCACCATTGGTGAATGGTCGCGCTATTTGATTGCTGTTATCGCCTTTTTCTGTATTTTTGGCAGCACGATTACCGTGATTGATGGCTATTCGCGTGTAATTGCCGAAGCACAGCGTTTACTGCAACATAAAACTCACGCTTCGCCTCGTTTGTTTCAAACATGGCTATTTATCGTTTCAGCGCTGGCGTTAGCCATCATTGTCTTTTGGGCGTTTGCCTTGATGCCGATGCTCAACTTTGCCATGGTAATGGCATTTATGACCACGCCATTTTTTGCCCTACTTAATTACATCTTAGTCACTAAGACCCCTTTACCAGCCGAATTAGCGCTCGGTAAAAAAACGCGAGCGTTATCGATCGTCGGATTGATTTATCTATTCGGCTTCTTAGCGCTGTTTATTTGGTGGAAATGGCTAATCTAATCGTAAAAGCGGGTGCTCTATTTCACATCCGATTCGAACGGATCAAAAAAGGCTTTGTCATTTGACAAAGCCTTTTAACATTAAAGCGTACGAGATATAACGTTAGTTATGTGAAACCACAATCAAACGCAGTGAATCAAGTTGATATTGCGCTTGAGAAATATACCCACTTAATGCGCTCATCTGCTGCTCTAATGCGCTGATCTCTTCATCACGGATATTCGGGTTAACCGCTTTTAGTGCCAATAAACGCGCCAACTCTGCGTGCAAGTTATGCTCCATCTCCTGCTTGGCCTGCTCACGAATTGCCTCTACTTTCGCGCTAACCGCAGGATCGCTGGCAACGATCAAGCGATGAATCTCAGCCTGCACAGAAGCGACCAATTTACTGGCTAAATGACGATTCACCGGGCTTAACTGGCGATTAAAGCTTTCAAAATCAACTTGCGCCGATAAATCATTGCCGCGGCCATCCATCAGAATACGGATTGGTGTTGCGGGTAAGAAACGGCTGATACCGCTGCTCTTAGGCGCTTGAGCATCCACCAGATAGACCATCTCTAATAGAATCGTCCCCACTGGCAGCGCTTTATTTTTCAACAGGGATACCGCACAAACGCCAACCCCTTCACTCATTAGAAGATCAATCCCACCTTGAATCATCGGGTGCTCCCAACTGATAAAGTGCATATCTTCACGAGAGAGCGCTGTATTACGGTCAAAAGTAATCGTCGCCCCTTCATAAGGCAAACCGGGATAACTCGAAACCATCATATGTTCAGAGGGCGTGACCACTAAAGCATTGTCACCACGGTCATCTTGATTTAACCCAACGGTATCAAACAGACTTAATGCGAAAGAAACCAGATTGGTATCACCATCGGTTTCTGCAATCGACTGAGCGATCTGCAGTGCTTTTTCTCCACCATTCGAGTGCATTTCCAATAAACGGTCACGCCCTTGTTCCAATTGGCTTTTTAGGGTTTGATTGAGCTTAGCTGAGGCGTCGATCACGCCTTCCAATTCACTGCTGTCTACCGTGGCTAGCATTGCGATCAAAGCTTCGGAGAATTGATCGTAGACCGCACGCCCGGTTGGGCATGTTTCCGCAAAAGCATTCAATCCTTCATTAAACCAGCGGGCCAAAATTCCTTGTGACGTCCCTTGCAAATAAGGTACATAAATATCGATGTCATTTTCTTGACCAATACGATCTAAGCGACCAATCCGCTGCTCAAGCAAATCAGGGTTAAACGGCAGATCAAACATAACCAGCTGGTGAGCAAACTGGAAGTTACGTCCTTCAGAGCCAATCTCACTACAAATCAGTACCTGAGCTCCGCCCTCTTCTTGAGCAAAATAAGCCGCCGCTTTATCGCGATCAATGATTGACATTCCTTCATGGAACACCGTCGCGCGGATCCCTTCTCGCTCACGAAGAGCTTGCTCTAATTGCAACGCGGTACTTGAGCGAGATGCAATGACTAAAATCTTTTCGCTACGTTTGGCTTTAACCTTATCAATCAACCAATTGACTCGTGAATCAAACTGCCACCAGCTCGCATCATCGCCTTCAAACTCTTGGAAGATTTCTTCTGGATAGAGCATTTTCATCGCTCGCGCTTGTGGACTTAGCTTACCACCAATCATCCCCGCGACGCGCATTGAAGTACTGTACTGCGCTGGAATCTCCATCGGCAATAAATGCACGTTCCGCTTAGGGAAGCCTTTAATCGCAGCGCGCGTATTTCTAAATAGAACGCGTCCTGTACCGTGGCGATCCATAAGATTGCTGATCAACTCATCACGGGCAGCGGCTTTTTCCTGTTCGTCAGCTTGACTGTCTAATACCCGCAGTAAGGGCTCGACGTCCTGCTCGGATAATAATTCTGCGATTTGATTTTTTGCGGTATCAGTCAATGCAAGACCAGATAACAGCGCGCTCACGGCATCAGCGACAGGCGCATATTGCTCTTCTTCTTTAACAAACGCGTCATAGTCATAAAAACGATCCGCATCCAACAAGCGTAAACGAGCAAAATGACTTTCGCGCCCCAGTTGCTCTGGTGTCGCGGTTAACAATAATACCGCGGGTGTGCGTTCTGCTAATCCTTCGATGACTTGATATTCACGACTCGGTTTATCTTGGCTCCATTGTAAATGGTGCGCCTCATCAACCACTAACAGATCCCATTCCGCTTCCAGCGCTTGTTCAAAACGTTGCCGGCTTTTACGTAAGAAATCTAATGAACATAAGACATATTGCTGGGTTTCAAACGGATTATCCGCTTCAGCATAGGCCTCAACGCAGCGCTCTTCATCAAATACCGAAAAATGCAAGTTAAAGCGACGCAACATTTCTACCAGCCACTGATGCTGCAATGTTTCAGGCACCACAATTAAAATCCGCTCTGCGCGTCCAGATAACACTTGTTGATGAATGATCATCCCCGCTTCGATGGTTTTACCTAGACCCACTTCATCGGCTAACAAGACACGAGGCGCATAACGGCGACCCACTTCATGGGCAATGTATAATTGATGAGGAATTAACCCCGCACGCATACCACATAGGCCGCGCATTGGGCTTTTATGTTGCTGGTATTGATTGGTCAGCGCACGATAACGCAACACAAAGTTATCCATCCGATCAATTTGCCCAGCAAACAACTTATCTTGTGGTTTATTGAAGCGGATTTGGTTACTCAGAAAAATCTCTCGCAACGCAATGCCTGCTTGTTGAGTATCTTCACGAGTCCCTAAATAGGTGAGTACGCCCTGATCTTCCACCACTTGTTCAACATTGAGTGACCAACCTTCTTGACTATCAACCGTATCACCGACATTAAAAGCCACCCGTGTGACTGGCGCATCATGACGCGCATACACTCGGTTTTCTTCGGATGCGGCAAACATTAACGTCACCGTACGAGCGTCCATCGCGACCACTGTACCCAACCCTAAATCACTTTCTGTATCACTTATCCAGCGTTGCCCTAAAGCAAAAGTCATCAAGACTACCTCATCTATTGGGATTAAACATTATCCGTTACCGTGACTGCACCGGTGCCAAGAAAAAGTCTACTTGTCCTACCGTTATGGTGCAGAAAAAGGTCGCTAATCTTACTTGATGGCGTGATACAGGTCACGTCCATTCCACGCTTTTTTTCTTCAGTGGCTGGCTGACATCAAAGTGTCACATTTTAATGTCAATGCTAATTCAATAGGTTGCTATACTGAAAAAGACCAGCAGGTTGCCAAACGATACTAAACTGGTATCACCTTACGTCGGCGTAAGGTTTGTTGGCATACGATATGCTTGTTCAAACAGAGAGTATCCATACCAGTTTGCCTTCTATCCGCAGTGATCGACAACCTGGCGACAGCGTAGAATCGATCGTAAGTACGAGAATGCAGACCTTCATTATACCCGCTATCACATAGCAAGGAGACGCTTATGGGCGATACTGACCGGAAACTGTTTGTCCTAGACACCAACATACTATTGCATGAACCGCTTGCAATTTACTCCTTCCAAGAACATGACGTCGTCATCCCGATGACCGTACTCGAAGAACTCGACAGAATTAAAGACAGCAAACGCGATGTGGCCCGAGACGCACGAGTCGCCATTCGTGCCTTGGAAAACATTTTCCACGATGCAACACCGGATGAGATTTCTGAAGGTATCCCATTAAAAAATTCAGGTGGCAATAAAGGAACCATTGCCATTTTGGCCGATTACGAAGTGCATGAAACGGTTAAAGCGTTTACCGACAAAGAGGGGGACAACCGGATCCTGAATGCCGTATTGCACCTACAAAACAAGCGCGCACCACGTTCGGTGGTATTAATCACCAAAGACATCAACATGCGTTTACGTGCGAAGGGAGCGGGAGTACGCTTTGTTGAAGATTACCGAACTGACCAATTAATTGACGATGTACAATACCTAACAAAAGGCTTCCAGACCCGTCCCGGTAATTTTTGGGATAATGTCGATAGTGTGGACAGTTATACTTTGGGAGGCAAAACTTTCCATAAATTGGATCGCAAACCCTTCGAGCCCACCTACATTAATCAATATGTATTGGATGAAGAAAGCGACTTCACCGCTCGAGTCGAAACTCTCAGCGATGACTCAATAACCCTACGTGATCTTGGACGTGAACGGCTCATGCACCGTAAAGTCTGGGATATTATGCCAAAAAACATTTATCAAGCCATGGCATTAGATGCCTTGCTCGATCCCGAGATTGATTTAGTCATTCTCACCGGCGCGGCCGGTAGTGGTAAAACGTTGCTGGCCATGGCGGCCGCCTTAGACCAAACCATCGAACGCAAAATGTTCGATAAAATCATTGTTACTCGCAACACACCCGATATTGGTGAGTCGATTGGCTTTTTACCGGGTAGTGAAGAAGAGAAAATGATGCCTTGGTTAGCCGCTATCACCGATACTTTAGAAGCGCTGCACAAGCACGATCACTGTACCGAGGGCTCGCTCAAATACATCTGTGATAAAGCCAATATTCAATTTAAATCCATCAACTTTATGCGTGGTCGCTCAATACAAAATGCCTTTGTCTTATTGGATGAGTGCCAAAACTTAACCGCATCACAAATTAAAACCATCATTACTCGCTGTGGGGAAGGAACCAAAATTGTCTGTTCCGGTAACTTGGCACAAATTGATTCCCACTATCTCACGCCTGTCACCTCCGGGCTCACCTACATGGTTGAGCGGTTCAAAAACTTCGAAGGCAGTGCCAACATTCACCTCAATGGTGTCGTTCGTAGCCGCTTAGCCGAATTTGCGGAAGAAAACTTGTAATCCAATGCGGTGAGTTATTTCACATAACTCACCGCCCAACAAAAAATAATTATTCACTTTTATAGCATTTATATGTTTAACTGGTCCTATTCTTTTTTATGGTTAAGGACTCGATATGGCTTTTAATTTGCGTCAGCGTAATTTTCTAAAATTACTTGACTTCACTCCCCAAGAAATTCAATTTTTGTTGAGTCTAGCGGCGGACTTAAAGCGAGCCAAATACGCAGGCACCGAGCAAAAAACCTTGCTGGGCAAAAACATCGCGCTTATTTTTGAGAAAGCCTCCACACGTACCCGCTGCGCTTTTGAAGTTGCCGCCTTTGATCAAGGCGCTCAAGTCACCTATATTGGCCCTTCCGGCTCACAAATTGGCCATAAAGAATCGATGAAAGATACCGCACGAGTATTGGGCCGTATGTACGATGGCATCCAATATCGCGGTTATGGTCAATCGATCGTCGAAGAACTTGGCCAATATGCTGGGGTTCCAGTATGGAATGGCCTCACTGATGAGTTTCATCCAACGCAAATTCTGGCTGATTTCCTAACCATGCAAGAGTTTTCTCATGGTAAAGCTCTAGATCAAATCCGCTTTGCTTATCTTGGTGATGCGCGCAATAACATGGGTAATTCACTCATGGTCGGCGCGGCAAAAATGGGCATGGATATTCGCTTAGTCGCTCCTAAAGCTTTCTGGCCAGATCGTCAATTAGTCGATATTTGTCAAAGTATTGCCCAACAAACAGGGGCAAGTATTACCTTGACCGAAGATGTCGCAGAAGGCGTCAAAGGCTGCGATTTCCTCTACACCGATGTTTGGGTCTCAATGGGAGAAGAACCCGAAGCGTGGGACGAACGCGTGGCGATCATGACGCCTTATCAAGTTAATATGGCGGCTATTCGTGCCACGGGGAATCCTCGCGTTAAATTCATGCACTGCTTACCCGCCTTTCATAATGATCAAACCACCGTTGGTAAACAAGTAGCCGAAAAATATGGTATGCAAGGCTTAGAGGTTACTGAAGAAGTGTTTGAGTCCGAACACGCGATCGTGTTTGATCAAGCGGAAAACCGACTCCATACCATCAAAGCCGTAATGGTCGCCACCTTAGGTAGATAACCATGCATTTAATGGTTAATAAGTAAACGAAAAACTCACTAAGCAAACGCTTGCCTTGAGAAAAGTTCGGCGTATAATGCCCAGCAATTTGTCTAAGGGGTGGCTTGTGAACAGAAACGATATCAACCATGTTTCTATGCTTCATTGCGGTGAGCAATTTTGCTTACTAGTCAATGCGTTGTTACCCTTTATTGATAATAAATAGCCTCCCAGATCGGGGGGCTTTTTTATGGCCGAAACACCAAGCAAGGGAAGACATTATGACCAATTCGCTTTACCAAAAGCACATCATCTCCATTTCTGAGCTATCACGAGCAGAACTGGAATTGATTGTCCGCACTGCAGGTCAGCTAAAAGCAGAACCGAAACCGACTCTGATTAAAGATAAGGTTATTGCCAGTTGTTTTTTCGAACCCTCAACTCGAACGCGACTCTCTTTTGAAACAGCGGTACAACGTATCGGTGGCAGCGTGATTGGTTTTGATAATGGTGGTAATACGTCACTGGCTAAAAAAGGCGAAACCTTAGCCGATTCAGTTCAGGTGATAGCCTCTTACGTTGATGCATTTGTTATGCGTCATCCTCAAGAGGGAGCCGCTCGTCTTGCTTCTGAATTTTCCAATGGCATACCGGTGATTAATGCTGGTGATGGTTCGAATCAACATCCGACACAAACCCTGCTCGACTTATTCTCCATTTTTGAAACTCAAGGCCGTTTAAATAACTTAAACATCGCCTTTGTCGGTGACTTGAAATATGGCCGTACTGTTCACTCTTTAACTCAAGCATTGGCGAAATTTGACAACAACCGCTTCTTCTTTGTCGCTCCAGAAGCACTGGCAATGCCCGATTACATTTGTGAAGAACTTGATGATGCCGGGCTGCAATACAGCCTACATAGCGATATGGAAAGCGTGATCCCTGAACTCGACATTTTATACATGACACGAGTCCAAAAAGAACGTTTCGATGAATCAGAATACGCGCATATTAAGTCCGCCTTCGTGTTAACGGCGACGATGCTGCAAGACGCTCGCTCAAACATGAAAGTCCTCCATCCGTTGCCACGGGTTGATGAAATCACAACGGATGTCGATAAAACCTCGCACGCCTACTTCTTTCAACAAGCCGAGAATGGGGTCTATGCCCGTGAAGCACTGCTCGCCCTTGTGTTAAATGAGTCACTGTAATGGAGCCGAACATGAATAAAGAGACTAAACTGCAAGTTGAAGCGATTAAAAACGGGACGGTTATTGATCACATCCCAGCCAAGGTTGGGATCAAAGTCTTGCGTTTATTTGATATGCACAACTCTCATCAACGCGTCACTATCGGACTCAATCTTCCCTCTTCTGCACTTGGCCATAAAGATCTCCTGAAGATAGAGAATGTCTTTATCAACGAAGATCAAGCCAATAAACTCGCACTTTATGCCCCCCATGCAACGGTTAACCAAATAGAAGATTATCAAGTCGTTAAAAAATTAGCCTTAACGCTGCCAGAAAAGATCAATAACGTTTTTGCTTGCCCAAACAGCAACTGTATCTCACACAATGAACCCGTTGAGAGTAGCTTCCGCATTTTTGAGAAAGCCAATGAAATTCGTCTTAAATGTAAATACTGTGAGAAAGTCTTTTCACGCGAAGTGGTCACCGAACGCGAAGCCTAAACAGAGTTCATTCGTACTAACGACGTAACATCCATAAACGAAGTGCAAACCGCCAAGGTTCTGCCGATTGCCTCTTTACCTCTACTAGGTTTAGAGGCACACTAAAAACTCATTTTTAATCAAGATTATGGAATAACTCGCATGACTAAAGTTCTGCATACCGAATCGGCTCCAGCGGCAATCGGGCCTTATATTCAGGGAATTGATTTAGGTAACATGGTGTTGACTTCAGGCCAAATCCCTGTAAACCCAGTGACAGGTGAAGTCCCTGCTGATATCGCTGCTCAAGCAAAACAATCTTTAGATAACGTTAAAGCGGTGGTTGAATCGGCAGGATTAACGGTAGGTGATATCGTTAAAATGACCGTCTTCGTCAAAGATCTCAATGATTTTGCGACCGTAAATCAAGTATACGGTCAATTTTTTGATGATCACAACGTCGCCAATTACCCTGCACGTTCTTGCGTTGAGGTGGCTCGTTTACCGAAAGATGTTGGGATTGAAATTGAAGCGATCGCTGTTCGTCGATAAGCGTTCTCGCGATAAAAAAGGTTGCTTGATAAGCAACCTTTTTTCTTTTCTCTGATGTATTAGCGAGACTTCAACGGCTCAGTGATTCTATAAAAGGCAATTATCCACGAGCTGGTTGAGCATCTAGTCGCGCCACTTCGGCATCAAGTTCAGCCAATTTGATTTGCATATCATGGTGACACTGCTTAGATAATTCACGGACTTGTTCTCGAGTTAACCCTTCCGTACTAACGGGCGGCAGCATTTCGACAATCACATGACCATTATTCCAACGATTTAAACGTAAATGATTGGTAGAACTGCACACTATCGGAATAATCGGCACTTTCGCACCTATCGCAGCATGAAAAGCACCCGCTTTAAAAGGCAGTAACCCCCGGCCACGGGAACGCGTTCCTTCAGGGAACATCCAGACCGAAACGTCACTGTTATTCATACTATCCACCACTTGATCAATCGTGCCTTTGGCTTTGGCCTTATTGCTGCGATCAATCAAAATATTGCCGGTTAGCCAATACAACTGACCAAACAACGGTGTCCATAATAGGCTTTTTTTGCCTACCGTGACCACTTTGGGCGTTACCGCCGCAGAGACGGTAAAAAGATCCCAAGTATTTTGATGGTTAGCAATATAAATCGCCTGACCACGATGATAAGCATCATCAGGAATACGTAACTCTAAAGTAATACCAAATACCCGAGACATTTTGGCAAACAGACGGCCAAAGGTGAAAACGTGTTTTGGATTGCGCGGACTGAGCAAACAATAGCCACATCCAAAAACAAACATCACAACAGCAAATAGAGCTAATGCCAAAAGACGCAAGACAGCAATCATGCAGATTCTCCAATGGAGCTTAAATAAAAAAGCCGAAATCCTAAAATTTCGGCTCATTAACCCTTGAGCCCGTTAGTTTGGCTCACTGACACGTTCGATATGAGCCCCTAACGCCGACAATTTATCTTCGATGCGTTCATAGCCACGATCGATATGATAAATCCGATCAACGATGGTTTCACCTTTAGCAATACAACCCGCGATCACTAAGCTCGCGGAAGCTCGTAGATCCGTTGCCATCACTTGAGCTCCACTCAATGATTCGACATCACCACAAATCACCGTGTTCCCCTCAACTTCGGCTTTGGCTCCCATACGCATCAATTCAGGTACGTGCATAAAACGGTTTTCAAAGATGGTTTCGGTAATTTTACCGCCACCTTTGGCCATCATATTCAGGAGAGTAAATTGGGCTTGCATATCGGTCGGAAAACCAGGATGGGGAGCGGTGCGAATTGACACGGCTTTCAGCTCTCGCCCAGTCATGTCCAAACTTATCCAATCATCGCCAGTTTCAATTTCTGCACCAGCTTCTTCTAATTTAGCGAGTACCGCTTCCAGTAAACTGGCTTTGGTATTGCGACAGAGGATCTTGCCATGAGAGACTGCCGCAGCAACTAAAAAGGTGCCCGTTTCAATGCGATCAGCAACCACAGCATGACGACCACCACCAAGACGTTCAACACCCTCGATAGTGATACTGTCTGTACCTGCACCGATAATTTTAGCGCCAAGTTTATTTAAAAAGGCAGCAGTATCAACAATTTCCGGCTCTCGAGCAGCGTTATCTAATACCGTTTTACCTTCTGCCAATGTCGCGGCACACATGATGGTAATCGTGGCACCGACACTGACTTTGTCCATAACAATATGCGCACCTTGTAAGCGCCCATCAACGCTCGCTTTGACATAACCGTCTTCTAACGTAATCGTCGCACCCAATTGCTCAAGGCCATGAATATGCAAATCGACGGGACGTGCACCAATCGCACAACCACCGGGTAGCGAAACTTGGCCTTGACCAAAGCGCGCAACCAGTGGACCCAATGCCCAAATAGAGGCACGCATGGTTTTTACGAGGTCGTATGGCGCGCAATATTGGTTAATTTGGCTAGCGTCAACATGAACTGAACCATTACGTTCCACTTTTGCGCCTAAGCGTTTGAGCAGTTCCATCGTGGTATTAATGTCACGTAAGTGAGGGACGTTAGCGACTTCAATTGGTTCTTCGGCCAAAATGGACGCAAATAAAATAGGCAGTGCAGCATTTTTTGCACCGGAAATGGTCACTTCACCTTGCAGCGGCTTATCTGACCCAATAACTCGAAATTTTTCCATTAAAAAACCTTACAGCGACATCAACTTTTTATTGCGAGCCCACTCTTGTGGGGTGAACGTTTTGATTGATACCGCGTGAATATCATTACGCTGAATGTACGCCATTAATGGAGCATAAATCAGTTGCTGTTTTTTCACTCGACTCATCGTCTCGAAGCTCGCATCAATCGCGATCACTTCATAATGGCTACCCTCACCTTTGACATGTAGCTCTTCAAGGTTGAGCGCTTGTTGTAATAATTGTTGTACTTGTGTGCTATCCACAATTCACCCCTGCTAATGGTTGAATATGTTGAGCCATCATCGCTTCGATGTTGCTCAACTGAAATAATGTGCGCAGTTGTTGTGGCACAAAACTCAGCATTATATGACAGTTTTGTGTTTTTGCATGCTCTATTAAGTGAATGAGCATTACCATCCCCGCAGAATCGATACGTTGTACCTCTGCTAAAGAAATCTCGCATTGCAAAGCCGTCGGTTGCCAAGTTTGTAAATGACGCCACAAGTTAGGAACGGTTTCTCTATCCAGCGCGCCTTTTAATAAGGCGTGTTCAGGATTGGTCATTTGCCATTGCTCACTCATTGTGACTCACTCTCAAAACGGATCGGTTGCTCTGATAAGCGTTGCAACTCTTTCGCGACCGCTAAGATCCCGTCTTGACGGATTTTACCGCTCCACTCAGATTGCTTACTTGATAACAAACTGATCCCTTCTGCAATCATATCAAATCCTTTCCATTCTCCATTTCTCTCCTGACGCAGACGGAACTCAATTTTCACATTCGGTCTTGGTGGGTCGATCAGTTCCACCTGTACGCCAGTAATCCGTCGCCCTTCTGGGACTGGAACTTCAGGAGCAAACTCAACGCGCTGATCGTTATATTGAGTTAAGGCTTGTGCATAGCTTGTCACCATATAAGCGCGAAACGCCGTAATGAACTGGCCAACCTCTTCACGATTAGCCCCTTGTAAATGTGTGCCGAGTAGTTTCAACGCTGCATACTGCTCATTGATGTAAGGCATCAGCTCTTCTTCAACAATGACTTTAAGATACTCAGGATTGTCGCGAATTTTAGGTTGTTCCGCTTTTAAACGAGCAAATGACTTTTCTGCCACTTGTTTCATCATCTGATAAGGCTGCGTTTTATCAATCACTTCGGCTTGAATTGCCAATGAAAAAAACAGGCCTAGTACTAAAACCCAATACCGTTTCAACATGATTTACTCCTGTTTTTTACTGTCTGAACTGCCTACGCTATACAGCACTTGGCCGATTAAATCTTCCAATACTAGCGCTGATTTGGTGTCTTCAATATGGTCACCATCTTTGAGCATTTGCTCATCATCAAAGACAAATCCGGGCACTAAACCTATGTATTGCTCACCAATTAATCCTGAAGTGAGTATTTTCACACTGGAGTTTTCAGAAAACTGATCATATCGACTATCGATTGCCATGGTCACAACCGGCAATAAACGATGACGATCCAGCTGAATATCGGATACGCGCCCCACGACTACACCACCCACTTTGACTGGTGAGCGAACTTTCAAATTGCCGATATTATCGAACTCAGCGGTTAATGAGTAAGTATCGTTTGAACCTAACCCTTTCACGTCAGCTACGTGAAAAATCATAATAAGAATTGCGCAAATTCCTGCTAGCACAAAACTCCCTACCCAAAATTCTACTTTTCGTGTTTGCTGCATGTTTAATTCCCAAACATCAATGCGGTCAGAACAAAATCCAGTGCTAACACCGCCAAAGACGAGTGTACCACGGTACGTGTTGTCGCTCGGCTAATCCCTTCTGAAGTAGGAATAGCGTCATAACCGTTAAACAGCGCGATCCAAGTTACTGTGATCGCAAAGACCACACATTTGATCACGCTGTTACCAATATCTCTACCTAATTCAACCGACGATTGCATTACCGACCAAAAACTACCTTGATCAATACCTTTCCAATCAACGCCGACTAAATGCCCACCCCAAATGCCTACTGCCATAAAGATCATCGCCAGTAAAGGCATAGAAATCAGTCCAGCCCACAAACGTGGGGCAATGATTCGCTTAAGCGGATCCACGGCCATCATTTCTAAACTGGAGATTTGTTCGGTAGCTTTCATTAAGCCAATTTCCGCCGTCAACGCCGAACCGGCTCGTCCCGCGAACAGCAATGCCGTGACAACAGGGCCAAGCTCACGCAATAACGACAAGGCCACCATTTGCCCTAAGCTGGTTTCAGCCCCAAAATCAACTAGGATTACATAACCTTGCAAGCTGAGAACCATGCCAATAAACAGGCCTGAGACGATAATAATCGCCAGAGACTGTACGCCAACGCTGTACAATTGTTTAATCAGCAGAGGTAAATGTTGGATCGGTCTTGGTCTTCCCACCAGAGCCCCAAACAGCATCAAGCTCGCTCGCCCAAAAGATTCGCCAACGCCTAAACAGCGCCGACCAAAGCGACTGATTGCTTGCTCCCAATTATTGGCCATCAAACAAGTCCTTCTCTATCGACTGCGCAGGAAAACGAAAAGGAACAGGCCCATCCGCTTCACCGCGTAAAAATTGTTGCACGCGTGGATCTGGGTTATTTTCCAGTTCTTGCGGCGTACCAAAAGCAATCACCTTGCCATCCGCCAATAAATAAACCCAATCAGCAATACTCATCACTTCAGGCACATCATGAGACACCACCACCGACGTTAAACCTAATGCTTGATTTAAGTTACGGATCAGCTCAACCAGAACTCCCATGGTGATAGGATCTTGGCCAACAAACGGTTCATCGTACATGATCAGTTCCGGATCAAGCGCGATGGCTCGCGCCAAGGCGGCTCGACGTGCCATACCACCAGACAGCTCGCTTGGCATTAAATGGGCAGCTCCGCGTAAACCCACCGCTTCAAGCTTAAGAAGGACCAGTGTTTTTATCAACGCCTCGTTTAATTTCGTATGTTCGCGAAGTGGAAAGGCGACATTATCAAACACATTAAGATCGGTAAATAGAGCACCTGATTGGAAAAGCATGCTCATTTTTTTACGGGCTTGATAAAGCTGTTTACGTGATAAATGGGGAATATTATCGCCATCAAACCAAATGTCACCGGCTTCAGGCAGGAGTTGACCACCAATCAAACGTAACAAGGTCGTCTTGCCTATTCCAGAAGGCCCCATAATGGCGGTGATTTTCCCTTTCGGTACCTGCAAACTCACCTGATCAAAGATGAGACGATTGGCTCGGGAAAAGGTTAACTTATTGATGGTCACTAGATCAGTTTCGGACATACTCTCGATTCGCTGTTGTGGTTTTCCATCCAGATAATGCGCAATCATAAGCAGATTAGGCCTAAATTAAAAGCGCTGTTCAATTAGTCATTCGACAAGCCCTCTCTCCGGCCAGTGATATTTTGCTCTAATAACCTTACATCACTGACGATAAGAAGAGTGATGAAAACGTCATCGAACCTTTGACTATCCGGAAAAATCGGTAACAAAGTGTAAGTAAAGCGTCCGATTTCTCTCAATTAAGCGCAATCACGCATGAAAACCCTTGATAAAAATGCCACAATAAATGTTATCTTCGACTTCCCTTTTAGTGACCAACACGTCAAAATTAGCGGTTACTCATTCATTTTTTATTGAGATTAGGAATCGCCATGCTCGAAGCCACTGGATTACTGATTGTCGGCCTGATTCTACTGGTTTGGAGTGCCGATAAGCTGGTTTTTGGCGCTGCCGCCATCGCACGTAACGTCGGTATTTCTCCCTTAGTTATCGGTATGACTATTTTAGCGATGGGCTCATCAGCCCCTGAAATGATGGTTTCAGCTACCGCCGCTTTAGATGGCAAAACGGATACCGCGGTGGGTAACGTACTCGGTTCGAACATCGCCAATATTGCATTGATCCTCGGCATCACGGCATTAATTAAACCATTATCAATCAGTTCAATGGTCTTGCGTCGCGAATTACCACTGATGGTTGGCGTGACGCTATTATCTGGTCTTCTGCTCTGGAATAGCTATTTAGGCTTTTATGAAGGTATTCTGCTGTTTGTTCTCTTTGCGGTGTTTATCTTAGCGATGTTACACATTAGTCGTAAAGAGCAGCAAAATGGTGATGCCTTATTGGCTGAATGTGAATCAGAGATTCCAAGCGATGTGAGTAATAAAAAAGCCATCATCTGGGTCGTTATTGGTCTAATACTACTGCCTTTTGCGGCCAGCATGCTTGTTGATAACTCAGTGATCATTGCCAAGTATTTTGGTATGAGTGATTTGGTTATCGGACTGACGATTATTGCCGTCGGAACCAGCTTACCAGAACTTGCTGCCTCGCTGGCTGGAGTATTAAAAGGTGAAGATGATATGGCCGTCGGCAATATCATCGGCTCGAATGTGTTTAATATTCTTGCCGTAATGGGTATTCCTGGGATTTTAAACCCATCGATACTGAGCGATAGCGTTATGGGCCGTGACTTTTGGGTCATGTTAGCGGTCTCATTATTACTAGTGATCATGGCCCTTGGTAAATCACGCAGTATTAACCGTCTCGAGGGTGCTGTACTGTTTATCATATTCATTGCCTATCAAGGGTATTTATTGATGAATATGGCTGCTTAATGTAGGGAATGGGAATGTCTGAAAACTTTGATTACCGCCGTGTTGCTCAGCAAGTGCTGGCCACTGAAATTGCCGGATTACAACAATTAGAACAGTACTTTAATGCTGATTTTACTCAAGCGTGTGAAATGATTATCGCGAATAAACAGGGTAAAGTCGCCGTAATGGGGATCGGTAAATCTGGGCATATTGGTAAAAAAATTGCCGCGACGTTAGCCAGTACAGGCACTTCGGCTTTTTTCGTACACCCAGGCGAAGCCTCGCATGGCGATCTTGGTATGATAGAACGCGGTGACATTGTGCTTGCCATTTCTAACTCTGGTGAATCTTCTGAGATTCTAGCGCTATTTCCGGTATTAAAACGGCTCAATAATCGCATCATCAGTATGACTGGTAACCCCCGTTCAACCATGGCGAACTTGGCCGATATTCATTTACAAATCACCGTTCCTGAAGAAGCCTGTCCGCTAGGTTTAGCGCCGACATCAAGCACCACAGCCACGTTAGTCATGGGCGATGCATTAGCCGTTGCACTTCTGCAAGCACGGGGGTTTACCGCTGAAGATTTTGCCTTGTCACACCCTGGGGGTGCCCTTGGCCGTAAATTACTGCTTAAGCTATCGGATATCATGCACCAAGGAGAAGCGCTGCCTAAAGTTTCGCCTAATGCACTGATCAGAGAAGCACTACTAGAAATCAGTCAAAAAGGCTTAGGCATGACCGCCGTCGTCAGCGACGATGATCGCTTAGTGGGGATTTTCACTGATGGCGATCTACGCCGAATTCTCGATAAACGAGTGGATATTCATAGCGCGACTATCGAGCAAGTCATGACGCAAAACCCAACCGTTGCTTCCCCCCACCTACTCGCGGTAGAAGGGCTAAACTTAATGCAAGAGAAACGTATTAATGGCTTAATGCTGGTCGATAACCATAAGTTGGTTGGCGCTTTAAATATGCACGACCTACTCAAAGCAGGAGTGATGTGATGACTCAACCAATCACCACTTTATATGGCCAAGTGGATGCAAATGTATTCGCCATCGCTAAGCAGATCCAACTGCTGATTTGTGATGTTGACGGTGTGTTCTCTGACGGGTTGGTCTACATGGGTAACCAGGGGGAAGAGCTAAAAACCTTCCATACCCGCGATGGCTATGGCGTAAAGTCTCTAATGAAAGCGGGAATTCAGATTGCGATCATTACAGGTCGTCAGTCAAAAATAGTCGAAAATCGCATGAAAGCGTTAGGTATTTCACTGGTTTACCAAGGCCAAGATGATAAGCTCAGCGCTTATCACGATATTTGTCAAAAGCTGGCCATTGCCCCAGAACACACCGCTTATATTGGCGATGATCTGATCGATTGGCCCGTCATGGACAAGGTCGCACTCAAAGTATGTGTCGCTGATGGACACCCTTTACTGGTTCAAAAAGCCAATTATGTCACTCATATTAAAGGGGGACATGGGGCGGTACGTGAAGTCTGTGATCTTATTTTACAAGCTCGAGATCAACTGGAAACCTATCAAGGTCTGAGCATATGAGCTTGACTCGTATCCTTTATCTTTGTTTATTTTTTGTTGCTGCTTGGTCGGGGTATTATCTGCTGGATAAAGATCAATCGACGGCGATTCAAGTTACCCCAAATTTTGAGCTGCCGATGTTCAGCGGCAAACATCTCAACAACGTCACCTACAATCAACAAGGTGTACGGAATTATGAGATTATCTCACAACACTTAGATTTTTATGCGGAAAGTGGCAACACGACGTTTGAGTATCCCGTCCTTAAAGTGTATCGAGATGGAACAACCCAAGAGTGGCAATTAACGGCAAAACGCGGAATTCTCACTAAACAGCAAGTGTTGATCCTTTATGATGACGTTGTGGCCCATAATTTATTGGCGGATTCTGGCTTTGAACGACTCACAACCAGTAAATTTAGCATTCAACTCGATAATCGTGACTTTTGGTCTGATAGCCAAGTCACGTTGATCGGGCCACAGTTTGAAACTCACGGGCAGGCGATGAAGGGTAATTTGTCTGACCATTCGGCGGTTCTCTATAACCATGTACAAGGTAGATATGAAACTTTCACACCTTAGTCTTTTGGCTTGTTTATTTGCTTCGGCACCGACATTGGCTCTGTCTACTGATACCCAACAGCCCATTCATATCAACTCAGATAGCCTGCAGTTGGATATGAAGAACAACCGAGTGACCTATATTTCTAATGTTAAACTGGTTCAGGGCAGTATTAATATCAATGCTGAACGACTGGTCGTGATTCGTAATCCGGAAAACGGCAAAATTGAACAAATTGAAGGTTATGGCAATCCTGCTACCTTTTCCCAGTTGACCGATGAGGGAAAAACCTTGCACGGTCAAGCAAAGCAGCTGTATTACAAAATGGCTGACGACGAACTGCTGATGATTGGTCAAGCGATGTTAGCTCAAGATGACAGCGAGATCCGGGGTCAGCAAATTCGCTATCAGATCTCATCACAAAAACTGATTGCTGATGGACAGGGATCGGAACGCGTCTCTACCATTCTTCAACCTCAAGCCGTGCAGCAAGATTAATTATGTCGATACTCAAAGCAGAACATTTAGCCAAAAGCTATAAAAAACGTAAAGTTGTCTCCGATGTGAGCCTACAAGTTGAATCTGGGCAGATCGTCGGTTTACTTGGCCCCAATGGTGCTGGTAAAACCACCTCATTCTATATGATTGTTGGCTTGGTTGCGCGCGATGAAGGTTCGATCATGATCGACGATAAAGACATTAGCATTTTGCCGATGCACAGCCGATCACGACTAGGCATTGGTTATCTACCGCAAGAAGCCTCGATTTTTCGCAAATTATCGGTCGAGGATAACATCATGGCGGTCTTACAAACGCGTGAAGAAATGCCCCATGAAGAGCGACAAGATAAACTTGAAGATCTTCTCGAAGAGTTTCATATCCAACATATTCGTCATAGTGCCGGCATGGCACTGTCAGGCGGAGAACGCCGCCGAGTAGAAATTGCCCGCGCATTGGCTGCCAATCCGAAATTTATCTTACTCGATGAGCCATTTGCTGGCGTCGATCCGATTTCAGTCATTGATATTAAGAAAATCATTGAGCACTTGCGCGATCGTGGACTGGGTGTGCTGATCACCGACCATAACGTACGAGAAACCCTCGACGTGTGTGAAAAAGCCTATATTGTCAGTCAAGGACGTTTGATTGCCGAAGGTACACCACACGAAGTCCTGAATAATGAACAAGTAAAACAGGTTTATCTTGGTGAACAATTCCGTCTATGATTACAGTACGACTACTTATCGATGATCAGTAGGATAGGCATTAACGTCGCAGGATAAACATCAAGTAAGGCATCACCTAGACAAGGTAGTTAATACTGAATGAAACCTTCATTACAGCTCAAGCTTGGTCAACAGTTAGCCATGACTCCCCAGTTGCAGCAAGCCATCCGTTTGCTGCAACTCTCTACCTTGGATCTACAACAAGAGATCCAAGAAGCTTTGATCTCTAACCCGCTACTGGATGTTGAAGAGACCATTGAAGAGTTCTCCGCTAACGACAACTCTGCGCGCAATGAAGACCCAGCTCCCAGTGCAGAGGCGAGCGAACCAGAAGACAGTTCACAATTAATCGAAAAATCAGAAATCAGTGCCGAACTAGAAATGGACGCCACTTGGGATGATGTCTACAGCGCTAACAGTGGCAGTACGGGGTTAGCCTTCGACGATGAGTTACCGGTTTATCAAGGAGAGACTACCGAAACACTACAAGATTATTTATTGTGGCAACTGGATCTGACCCCTTTTAGTGATACCGATCGTACCATCGCCCGAGCGTTAATCGACGCGATCGACGATCACGGTTACCTCACTGTCCCGCTGAGTGAGATTTTAGAAAACTTCGCAGAACAAGAGATCGAACTCGATGAAGTAGAAGCGGTTCGCAAACGTATCCAACAGTTTGATCCCCTTGGCGTCGCGTCGATCAATCTGCAAGATTGCTTATTACTGCAATTGGCAACCTATCCGAGTGAGACACCTTGGTTAAGCGAAGCCAAACTGCTACTCACTGATTACATCGACCTGTTGGGTAATCGTGACTTTAAATTGATTGTTAAAGAGAGCAAACTCAAAGAAGAGGTCTTACGTGACGCGCTACAACTGATTCAACAGTTAGATCCTCGTCCAGGTAATCGAATCTCTCAAGAACAAGCAGAATATGTCGTTCCCGATGTCTCGGTTTATAAAGACCGAGGTAAATGGCAAGTCAGCATTAATCCCGATAGCGTCCCGAAATTAAAGATCAATCAGCAATACGCTAGTCTTGCCCGCGGTAATAATCCTGACAGCAACTACATTCGGTCGAATTTGCAAGAGGCAAAGTGGTTAATTAAGAGCCTAGAAAGCCGAAACGAGACCTTGCTCAAAGTTGCCAAGTGCATAGTTGAACATCAACGCGATTTCTTCGAATATGGCGAGGAAGCCATGAAACCGATGGTGTTAAATGACGTGGCACAGATCGTGGAAATGCATGAGTCAACCATTTCTCGAGTGACGACCCAGAAATACATGCACACCCCACGGGGTATTTTTGAATTAAAGTACTTTTTCTCAAGTCATGTCAGTACCGATAATGGCGGAGAGTGTTCATCGACTGCGATTCGCGCCCTGATTAAAAAATTGGTGGCGGCAGAAAACCCAGCGAAACCATTAAGTGATAGCAAAATCGCAGCCCTACTCGCTGATCAAGGGATTCAGGTAGCAAGACGGACCATTGCAAAATACCGTGAATCCTTGGCGATTGCGCCCTCGAGTCAGCGGAAACGCCTGTTATAAGGCCCAACAGAGAAGGAATGTCTATGCAAATCAATATCCAAGGCCACCACATTGATCTTACCGATGCAATGCAAGACTATGTTCATTCGAAGTTTCAAAAGCTTGAGCGCTTTTTCGAGCATATCAATACCACTCAAGTGATTTTACGGGTTGAAAAACTTCGCCAGATCGCCGAAGCTACGCTCCACGTAAACCAGGGAGAAATCCACGCGACGGCAGACGATGAAAATATGTACGCCGCGATCGACAGTTTAGTGGATAAACTCTCTCGTCAACTCAACAAGCATAAAGAAAAGCTAAGTAGCCATTAACATGCAATTAAGCGAAGTACTCTCATTGGACTGCACCAAAAGTGCAGTCCAATGTTCTAGCAAGAAACGAGCATTAGAAATCATCAGTGAAATCGCCGCTCAACATACTGGTCAAAATGCCACTGAGCTGTTTGAATGCATGCTCAGTCGTGAAAAAATGGGCAGTACTGGCATCGGCAATGGTATTGCGATTCCCCATGCCCGAATGACTGACAGTGAAAAGGCGGTCGCCGTATTGATTCAGTGTGCTGAACCGATTGAGTTTGATGCCATTGATAACCGACCGGTTGATCTTTTGTTTGCTTTACTGGTTCCAGAAGAGCAGTGTAAAGAACACTTGAAAACCTTATCTTGCATGGCCGAACGCCTCAACGACAAGCAAATTCTTAAGCAGCTCAGACACGCCGAAAGCGACCAAGAGCTATACGATATTATGCTCAATCAACCTCAATAGGTCTTGTGATGCGTTTAATTGTAGTGAGTGGTCAATCTGGCGCGGGGAAAAGTGTCGCCTTACGAGTCCTTGAAGACTTAGG
Source organism: Vibrio sp. V31_P5A7T61 (assembly GCF_009904895.1). NCBI lineage: Bacteria > Pseudomonadati > Pseudomonadota > Gammaproteobacteria > Vibrionales > Vibrionaceae > Vibrio > Vibrio sp. V31_P5A7T61. The sequence continues at coordinate 156,508 of NZ_WXWI01000057.1, read as the reverse complement.
TTACTATTGTGTCGATAACCTGCCCGTTAGCTTATTAGATGCCTTCATACAATCAGTGCAAGACAGCAAACAAAATGTCGCGGTGAGTATTGATATCCGTAACTTACCGAAAGAACCGAGTTTGGTGGAAGATGTCTTAGACCAACTCAAAAAAAATAATGATGTCAGTGTACTCTTTCTGGACGCCAGTAAAGAGACACTGCTCAAACGCTACAGTGAAACACGCCGCATTCATCCCTTATCATTACAAGATGATAAACCGACCTTAGCTCAAGCCATCGAGCGGGAAAAGTGTCTATTAGCGCCATTAAAAGAGCAGGCGGATCTGTTACTAGACAGCAGCAATCAATCTTTGCATGAGCTGAGCGAAACTGTACGTATGCGAGTCGAAGGGCGTGAACGGCGTGATTTAGTGATGGTCTTCCAATCCTTTGGCTTTAAATATGGTATACCAAGCGACGCGGATTACGTATTTGATGTACGTTTTTTACCCAACCCTCACTGGGAGCCAGATTTACGCCCTCTCACTGGACTGGATGCACCGATCAAATCGTTTCTTGAAAGTCACAGCGATGTGATTGAATTAAAACTGCATATTCAACGTTTTTTTGAATATTGGTTACCGCTACTGGAAAAAAACAATCGCAGTTATTTAACCATTGCGATTGGCTGTACAGGCGGCAAACATCGCTCGGTGTATCTCACTCAACAACTCGGTGAGTACTTCGCCCAACTGGGTCATCAAGTCCAGATACGCCATCATTCATTAGAGAAACATCAAGGATAATCCCTTATGGCACACGAGCATCGTACAATCTTCATTCAAAATAAACTGGGGCTACATGCGCGAGCTGCCGTTAAACTGGTCGAGCTTGCTCAATCTTTTCAAGCTGTGATTACCATTAAAGGCGAAGATGAGAAGCAAGCCACCGCGGACAGTGTGATGGGCTTACTGATGCTCGAATCGGCTCAAGGACAGAGAATCTCTATTTGTGCCGATGGTGACGATGCCAGCACCGCTCTGGATGCGGTATGCCAACTGATTGAAAGTAAATTTGATGAGAGCGAATAAGCGTTATCGAATCTTCTTCACCTATCCCTACCGTCGAATGTTAATTCGTTGTTAATCCTATTGACATTGACCGCTCCAATATCTTCAGGTTACTTGATTCGTAAATTAAGTTACTATTCTGTCTATTGTCAAAAACTTAATAACCGTGAGGAGGAAGCATGGCCGAACCGATTGAATTTGACCAAGCCCATAACACCCTCCAAGAAATTACCGAAGCGCTAGAAAATGGTCGCTTTGTTCATGTGCGCAGGCAACTGCAGGACATGGAACCGGAAGATATCGCCCACCTGTTAGAAGCCTCTCCCCGCAAAGCTCGTGATGTTTTGTGGCAATTGACCGACCCTGAAGATTACGGCGAGATCCTTGAAGAGCTCAACGAAGACGTCAAAGATGCGTTAGTCTCGAAGATGGCCCCAGAGATGCTCATCGAAGCAACCGAAGGGATGCACAGTGACGATTTAGCTTATGTACTGCGTAGCTTACCAGATGATGTCTCTCGTGAAGTATTGGCACAAATGGATGCCGCCGAGCGTCAACGTGTCGAAACAGCGATGTCTTATCCAGAAGATACCGCTGGCGGTCTGATGAATACTGACGTCATCACTATTCGTGGTGACGTTGATGTTGATGTTGTGCTGCGTTATTTACGGATGAAAGGCCAACTGCCCTATGCCACAGACTCACTGTACGTCATTGACGAAGAGAGCAAACTGATTGGTTACCTACCTTTAGCCACCCTCATCACCACTCAGCCTGACATTCAAGTCAGTGAAGTGATGGAAGATGCCGATGAAGCGATTAAGGTCGATGCCAAAGACTCGGATGTCGCTAGTCTGTTTGAGCGACGTAACTGGGTCTCTGCTCCAGTGGTCGATGAGCACCAACATTTAGTAGGTCGAATTACCATCGATGATGTGGTGGATGTAATTCGTGAAGATGCCGAGCACTCAATGATGAGTATGGCGGGTATGAACGACGATGAAGATACCTTTGCCCCCGTGTTAAAATCGACTCGTAAGCGCAGTATTTGGCTGGGTGCCAACGTCTTAGCGGCACTGACCGCGGCTTCGGTGTCGAATATGTTTGAAGCAACATTGGAGCAAATGGCTGCCATTGCGGTATTAATGACCATCGTCCCCTCTATGGGGGGGGTAGCCGGTAATCAAACCGTAGCGTTGGTGATCCGTGGATTGGCTCTTGGCCACATTGGTGATAGTAATAAACGCGAACTATTGCTTAAAGAGGCCGCGATCGGCTTTTTTAATGGCATATTATGGGCACTGATCATTGGTGCCATCGTCGTGTTATGGAAAGGAGAATGGCTGTTGGGTGGGATTATTTCTGCCGCCATGATGGCCAACCTATTCATTGCGGGCGTCGCGGGTGTGACGATTCCTATCCTACTCAAAAAAATGAATATCGATCCCGCATTAGCTGGTGGTATGGCATTAACCACCGTGACCGATGTAGTCGGTTTATCGGTTTTCTTGGGTTTAGCGACACTACTGATTTAGCGACATCGTTTTAATGTCGGATGACTCAAAGCGCTGATGGTATTCAGCGCTTTGTGGCCTAGCCGTTAGCGTTATTCGCCAGCAACTTTCATTGATTCGATCAACATCGAACCCGTTTGAATTTGTGAACGAGTTTCGACATCAGTTCCGACCGCCAGCAATTGCTTAAACATGGTTTTTAAGTTACCAGCAATCGTCACACCAGAAACAGGATACTGAATTTGGCCATCTTCCACCCAAAATCCTGCTGCGCCGCGAGAATAATCCCCAGTCACCGTATTCACACCTTGCCCCATCACCTCAGTAACCAACAAACCACTGCCCATTGTTTTGAGTAATTGATCAAAGTCTTGTCCTGTAGAGGTAATAAACCAGTTATGGATCCCACCGGCATGGCCTGTTGGCTGCATATTCATCTTCCGTGCGGCGTAGCTGGTTAATAAGTATGTTGCTAGAACACCATCGGTGATGATCTCTCGGTCAATCGTCGCCACCCCTTCACTATCGAAAGGGGTCGAAGCAAGGCCGCGCAATAAGTGTGGACGCTCATTAATCGTGAACCAACTAGGCAAAATTTGCTGACCTAAATGATCCAACAAAAAAGAGGATTTACGATACAGACTGCCACCACTGATCGCCGTCACTAAATGGCCCATTAAGCCAGTCGCGACATCGGCAGCAAACATCACCGGATATTGACCCGTTTTCAGTTGGCGAGCATCCAAACGTTGGATGGTTTTCTCTGCCGCTTGTTGACCAACACGCTGGGGTGTCCATAAGTCATCCCGATGACGTGCCACCGTATAGCTGTAGTCACGCTCCATCTCGCCATTTTTGCCTTCACCGATGACGCTACAACTGATGCTGTGACGACTCGAAGCATAACTGGCTAATAAACCGTGGCTATTACCATAAACTTTGACGCCGTAATGACTGTCGTAGCTCGCTCCATCGCTTTGTTTAATTTTACTGCTGTAGTTGAGAGCTTCACGCTCTGCAGCAATGGCAATCGAAGCAGCGCGATCAGGGTTTGGCTCATCAGGATGAAACAAATCTAAATCTGGGATATCTTTAACCATTAACGCTTTGGGCGCTGGGCCAGCATACGGATCTTCTGAGGTATAGTGAGCAATATCTAAAGCCGCTAATACGGTCTGATGAATGGCTTTCTCACTCAAATCAGAGGTTGATGCACTGCCTTTACGTTGACCTCGATAGACGGTAATCCCCAAGGCACCATCGCTATTAAATTCAACACTTTCCACTTCACACATATGAGTGGAAACACTTAACCCGGTACTTTTGCTGATTGCCACTTCGGCGGCATCCGCTTGAGCAGAGGCCATATCGAGTGCTTTAGCTACCGCCGCTTCAAGTTCGGCACGTTGGATCATCACTTGCTGTCTAATATCCATCTCTCATCCACAACTAATTGAGCTTTTATCGTCTTAGGATAACAAGAATTTCGCTTTCTCCCCACGATTCTTGCTAAAATAGCAGAGATAAATAACTAATTAGTGAAGACTATGGCGCGTAAAAACCAGAAAGCCCCTTGGGAAGAGGAAGAAGAGATCATCTTAGTCAGTAAGACTGAGCTGAAAAATGACATGATTGTCTTACAAAAACTCGGTGAAGAGTTGGTGGAGTTAAAACCATCTGCCTTGCAAAAAGTCCCGCTACCAGAAGAGTTAGCCGAAGCGGTGAAAGATGCACAACGCTTTAAAAACGAGGCACGTCGCCGTCAATTACAGTACATTGGTAAAATGATGCGCCACGTTGATCCGGAGCCGATTCAAATCGCTTTGGATAAATTGCGCAATAAACACGCTCAAACTACCGCTATCTTGCATAAGATAGAGCAATGGCGGGATAAAATTGTTGAACAAGGTGATAGCGCGATTGAAGCTTTGATGGAGCACTATCCTGAAGCCGATAGACAGCGTTTACGCCAATTGGCTCGTCAAGCCAGTAAAGAGAAACAAGGTCAAAAGCCGCCCAAAGCGGCGCGAGAAATTTATCAAATGATCAAAACCCTTTATGGGCAAGATAGCTAAACTTCTCAGCCGTAGGAATAAAAACGTTCGCCTTCAATAACCTTCACTCACGGGGGGATTGAGGGCAAAACGGAACAAAGGTTAACGAGCAGGAAGTCATCGTGACCATTAGCTACGATGACTTCCTGCTCGAACAAACTCGCTAAATAATGGGTGAGCGTTGCGCTCGTGCAACTGCTCAATCTCGCCGGTCACCTGAACTTGACCTTGAGCTAAAAACGCAAAGTGACTAGCAATGGTTTGAGTATCGTTAAGATGATGCGTGACCATCAATACCGTCACTGATCGCGCTTTAGCTAATGATTTAACTAATTCCAACATTTCTTCACGTAATAACGGGTCAAGAGCCGAGAAAGGTTCATCCAACAACCAAATAGGATGAGCTTGTACAAAACATCGCGCCAAGGCTACCCGTTGTTTTTGGCCGCCGGAGAGTTGCTCAGGCAAACGCGTTAGTAACGCTTCAAGTCCGACTTGACGTGCGGCCTCAACCACTTGTTGTCGCTGGCTATCGGTTAATTTAAGACTTGGATTTAGCCCGAGTGCAATATTTTCCCAGACGGTGAGATGATGAAATAAATTGTGGTCTTGAAACAACATCGCAAAAGGTCGCTGATGGGGTGGTTGACCGAGCACAGAATGCCCCTCAACCTCAACTTGACCACTTTGAGGGTTGATAAAACCGGCAATTAAACTGAGCAACGTTGACTTACCTGCCCCACTGGGTCCCATCAACGCCATGATACTGCCTTGCTTGATCGTTAAATCAAACATGAAACTCTCATCTTGATATTGATAAGTAAGCTTTGCAATATTTAGCATGATTTACTCTCTCTGTTTAATCTGCAATAGCCGTTCAACGCCGTAATAAAGACCCACGCTAAAGACCAATAAAGCCAATGACACTACCGCGGCGGCCTGCATCTGATAGCTACCCATGAGTTGGTATAAGTACAGCGGGAGGGTGCGAAACTGCTGACTACCAAATAGCGCTACCGCACTCAGGTCCCCCATGGAGACTAAAAAACTAATGATGAAAGCGTGAGCAAACGGCTTTTTCAGCGCTCGCCACTCAATCAGTCGCAAACGCTGCCAACCCCTTAAACCAAGGCTGGCACACAATAAATGGTACTGCTGAGCAATATGCAACATCGGTTGCGATAAGGTTTTAATCACATAAGGTAACGCCATAACACTATTGACGACGACCACCAACCAATAAGCCATGCTAAAGATATCGACCATTTGACGCAGCAACAAAAATAACCCGGTACTGATCACTAAGCCTGGCGTAACCAGAATAATGGTGCCAATCCATTCAATACTATTGGCTTTAATAGGTTGTTGATTGATTCGCCAGTGACGACTCGTTATAACTATCGCACATCCTGCAAGTAACGCTATCGCACCGGTAACACTGGCCACTTGAAAAGAGGCTGCGGTAGCAAGCCAAAATTCCTGACTACTCAACACTTGCCACAGGTAGCTATTTAAACCACTTAAAACCACCATCAGTAAAGGAGGAATGACTAATAAGATCACCACACCAATCCACATTCCATCCCAGAGTTGTTTTAGTCGACTGTCCCCCCCAAAAACTTGGACAGGATAATTTCCCCCTTGAGTTGCGGGCAAACAACGACTAAACCATTGCATCGAAAAGTATAACAATCCACACAATAACATCTGCCAAATGGCTAGCAGTGCCCCCGTAGCCAAATCAAAATCAAACTTCATCGCTTGATAAATCGCTAGCTCAATGGTCGTCGCTTTCGGTCCTCCGCCTAATGCCATAACCGTAGCAAAGCTGGTAAAACAGAGCATGAATACTAGGCTAGCGACATGAGGTAATTGTTGGCGCAGTCTTGGCCACTCAACCCATTTAAATTTTTGCCAACTGCTCATGCCTAAATGGGCGCATAACTTGTGCTGTTCAAGTGGAATCGCGACCAAACTTTGCAACAATAATCGACTTGCGTAAGGTAAATTAAAAAACACATGAGCCAATAAAATTCCGTTTAAACCATAAATCGAAAAAGGCAGACGGATGTGCCAATAGCCAAGTATCTTGGCGACTAATCCTTGATTACCGTAAATCGCGAGTAAACCAAATACCCCGACTAAAACGGGTAACACCAAGGTCATCGCAAACAGCTTGAGGAGAAGTTCTTTACCTTTAAAGCGGCGACGACTTAAAGCGTGAGCGACTGGAATAGCAAAGCCCACACTCAGTAACGTAGAAAAAAATGCTTGATAGAAACTAAACCAAGTAACATGACGGTAATAAGCGTCATGCCATAATTGACTAATCGCAAAAGAAGGGGCTTGCCACAATAAAGCGGCCAATGCACTAATAACTAGGGCCGCAACTAATGCTGCGACCCCTATACCTAATTTAGGCGTCGTTGATAAGATCATCGATTAAAAAGTCAATGCGTGTTGCCACTCACGAATCCAATGACGACGCTGTGCCGCTACTTCGTTGGCACTAAAGGTCAATGATTGGCTGGGTTGTTGTAATTCAGAGAAAGCTTCAGGCAAAGCTACATTGGTTACAGGATACATCCAGTTGGTGGTTGGGATAGCCGATTGGAAGGCATCACTGACGATAAATTGCATAAATTGAGCCGCTAATGCTTGGTTCGGACTACTTTTCACCTTAGCCGCAACTTCAACCTGCATGTAGTGACCTTCAGCAAAGTTAGCCGTGGTATAACGATGGTCATTTTCAGCCATCTTATGGTAAGCAGGAGAAGTCGTATAAGAGAGCACCATATCGGCCTCCCCTTTTAAAAACATTGAATAAGCTTCCGACCACCCTTTGGTCACCGTGACGGTTTTTTTCGCCAGTTGCTGCCATGCGGTGGCGACTTGATCACCGTAGACCGACTTCATCCATAGTAGCAATCCTTGACCTGGAGTTGAGGTCCGCGGATCTTGATAAATAATCGTCAAGTCATCGCGCTGTTCGACCAGTTCTCTCAGGCTCTGCGGTGGATGAGTTAAGGTTTTCTGGTTATACACAAACGCAAAATAGCCATAATCGTAAGGGATAAAGGTCTCATCACTCCAACCATTCGGCAGAGTCAGTGCTGATAAATCGACAGAATGAGGGGCTAACAGTCCTGTTTGTTCTGCTTCGGTCATCAAGTTGTTATCCAAACCCAACAAAACATCCGCTTTAGTATGGCGACCTTCAAGACGTAAGCGATTTAAAATCGATACGCCGTCATCCAAACCAACCAAGTTTAGTTGACAGTTGCACTCGGCTTCAAACGCTTTTTTAATCACCGGACCCGGCCCCCAATCCGCGATAAATGAACTATAGGTATACACCGTCAAGGTTGGTTTATCGGTTGTCGAGGGTGGCGCGGCAAGCGCGAGGGAAGAACAGAATAGGCTAGTTAATGCGATGATAGAGTATTGATTTTTCAAGGCTTGCGCTCCATGGTGAGCGGCACAGGCTTGAGAAAGAGTGAGACAGCGTCCATGAGTCTGTGTCGAATCTCCTGCTCAATTCCTACGCCAGTATTATCTGGTTCAGGTGTTTAGTCAGTATCGCTTGACGGTCAAGGCGATGACTAATGCGGGTCCCAAGCATGGCTTGATCTCAGCGCCATTCGATGATGAATGGTTGGCTCCCCGATGAGTGAATAAGATTGTAATGCTAAAACATGAAAGAAGCTACTTAACGCTGATCATACCCCCAGCGCGGCACAAGTCCCTGTTCAATCCCTAGATGGTCGAGAATTCGAGCTACCATAAAATCAACCAAATCATCGATCGATTTAGGCTGATGATAAAAACCGGGCGCTGCCGGCATAATGGTAACGCCCATTTGCGATAATTTATGCATATTCTCTAAATGCAGGGTAGAGAACGGGGTTTCGCGAACCACCAGCAGTAACTGTCCTCGCTCTTTGAGCACCACATCTGCAGCGCGCTCAATCAAGTTGTCCGACATGCCATGAGCGATAGCAGCAACGCTGCCTGCTGAACAAGGACAAACCACCATTTTTTTCGGTGCCGCAGAGCCTGAAGCCACGGGGGAAAACCACTCTTCTTTGCCACAGACGATCAGTTTACTCGGATCGCAATTAAACTGCTTAACCAACTGCTGCTGCGCCGCTTGGGGTTGACTAGACAATTGCAAACCATGTTCCGTCGCTAATACCACTCTGGCGGCCGATGAGATAAGCAAATACACTGTATGATTACTGGCGAGTAAACATTCTAAAAGACGCAGTCCATAGGGTGCGCCAGAGGCTCCGGTCCAGGCTAAGGTAATGGCTTGGCTATGTGTTGTCATGTCGGTCACTTTTTATTTAATGCCTAAAGTGTTACTGAGCGCGCTTTTTAAGCGTGGCAAGTAACTTGTTATGTATGCCGCCAAAACCACCATTACTCATCACTAAAATGTGCGTGCCCGGTTTGGCTGCTACGCAAATTTTCTCAACTAAGTCGTCGATATTATTGCTCACATAAGCGGGTGAGGAGCATTGCTGAGCCACCTCATCAACCGACCACGCTAATTCGTTAGGCTGAAAAAAATAGACTGAATCAGCTTGCGCGAGTGATGCCGCCAGCGTGCCTTTGTGCACACCTAATTTCATGGTTGCAGAGCGAGGTTCGACGACAGCAATGATCTTCTCATTGCCGACCTTGTTACGTAAGCCAGACAAAGTTAGTTCAATCGCCGTCGGATGATGAGCAAAATCATCATAAACAGTCACGCCATTTTCCTGACCTTTTTGCTCTAAACGGCGCTTAGTATTGATAAAGCTTGCTAATGCCTGACAGGCCAAATCTGGCGTAACGCCCACATGTCGCGCGGCGGCAATCGCCATTAAGGCATTATTTACATTGTGATCACCAATCAATGACCACTCAACGTCACCCACTCGTTGTTCTTGAAAATAGATCGCAAATTGTGAGCCTTGTGGGTTGTGCTTTTTAGCCTGCCATTGCCCCTGCTGACCCATTAATTCTCGTTCACTCCAGCATCCTCGACTCAACACATCCGCCAAAGCAGAGTCTTGCTGGGGAGCAAACACTCGTCCATTATCCGGTAAGGTGCGGATTAAGTGATGGAACTGACGCTTGATCGCTTCAAGATCATCAAAAATATCCGCATGATCAAACTCTAAGTTATTCAGGATCAAGGTTCGTGGGTGATAATGAACAAACTTAGAACGCTTATCGAAAAAAGCACTGTCATATTCATCGGCTTCAACCACAAAAAACATGCTTTCTCCCAAGCGAGCTGAGAGATCAAAGTTGCCTAATACGCCACCGACAAGAAAACCGGGCTGATAGCCACACTGTTCTAAAATCCACGTCAACATACTCGCGGTGGTCGTTTTACCATGCGTTCCCGCCACAGCCAGAACCCAACGATCTTGCAATAAGAAATCATGTAACCATTGCGGCCCAGAGGTATAACGTAAATTGTGGTTTAAAACATACTCAACACAAGGATTACCACGACTCATCGCGTTACCAATCACCACCAGATCAGGACGTGGGGTTAGCTGTTCAGGATTAAAACCCTCAATAATTTCAATGCCTTGTGATGATAACATCGTACTCATTGGTGGATAGACATTCGCATCACTACCCGTCACTTGATGACCTAACTGACGAGCGAGGATCGCCAATCCGCCCATAAAAGTGCCACAAATCCCTAAAATATGAATATGCATCAACCTGATCTCACTTGTGCTGTTTGTCTGCCTGACCATTATCCTGATTCATACCATAAAAGCGAGTACCACAAATCGCCACAATGTAATTTATCGAAAGTCGACATCTAAATTGAGATCTTCGGCAGTTAGTTTATTACTCGTAAAAAGTTCTAGGATTTAAAATCACCGCTATAACGAAACACCTTGAAAAGGTAGCTAAATTTGCTTTCTTCTCAAGGAGTAAGAACACCAACGCTGATGACCCTACTCTTTCGCGTTACCTTTCTCCCCCAGAACCAATAAGTGTTAAGGAAATAACATGTCGAAGATGCGCACCCTTGGTGAGTTTATTGTTGAAAAACAACACGACTTCCCCCATGCAAGCGGTGAACTCTCCTCTCTACTTGCGTCCATTCGTCTTGCCGCTAAAATCGTTAACCGAGAAATCAATAAAGCTGGATTAGCTGATATTACTGGCGCATCGGGTAACGATAATATTCAAGGTGAAGAGCAACAAAAACTGGATGTCTACGCTAACGATAAGTTTAAAGCGGCTTTAGAAGCGCGCGATCAAGTCTGCGGTGTGGCTAGTGAAGAAGAAGATGAGGCGGTCGCCTTCAATAAAGAGCTCAACCAAAATGCGAAATATGTCGTGTTAATGGATCCGCTCGATGGCTCATCGAATATTGATGTCAACGTTTCAGTGGGGACCATTTTCTCGATTTATCGCCGCATCTCTCCCGTTGGCGGACCACCAACCGCAGAAGATTTCCTTCAGCCCGGCCATAAACAAGTAGCCGCTGGCTATGTGATTTATGGCTCCTCGACTATGTTGGTGTACACCACCGGCAATGGCGTCAATGGCTTTACTTACGACCCGTCGATTGGTTCATTTTGTCTCTCTCATGAAAATATGCGCATCCCAGAGCAGGGCAAAATTTACTCCATCAACGAAGGTAACTACATTCGTTTTCCAACCGGCGTTAAAAAATACATTAAATACTGTCAAGAGAGCGTACCGGAAGATAACCGCCCTTACACCTCACGTTATATTGGTTCATTAGTCGCCGATTTTCACCGCAACTTACTCAAAGGCGGCATCTATCTTTATCCAAGCACTCAAAGTCACCCCAACGGTAAGCTGCGTTTGCTGTATGAATGCAACCCGATGGCACTATTGATTGAGCAAGCGGGGGGCTTAGCGACAGATGGCAGACAACGTATCCTTGATATCAAACCTACCGAGTTACACCAGCGTGTGCCGTTTTTTGTCGGTTCAAAACAGATGGTTGAAAAAGTCTCTCAGTTCCTTGAAACCTACCCAGATGAATAGTCATCTGAACGGGACTCAACTGACTGAGCGTTGTCGATAAATATCGAATAACCATAGAACAAATCTAATCAATGGCGCTGATCCTTAAAGTTAGCAGGAGCTAAAAGCCCATCGAGTTGAGCACTGCTACTTGGGTATCCGGCTTTTTACAGGTAAACTTCGCCTTTTTCTGCACGTCGGTTTTGCACCGACGTGCAGTTTGCATAATAATGAGCGACACTTTTTAAAATCCGGCTAACCAAAAGGAAACCGTAATGAGCTTAAATAATGTGCCAGCAGGAAAATCTCTGCCAGATGATATCTATGTAGTGATTGAGATCCCAGCGAACGCAGATCCAATCAAATACGAAGTAGATAAAGATTCTGGTGCTGTATTCGTTGACCGTTTTATGTCTGCGCCTATGTTCTACCCATGTAACTACGGTTATGTGAACCACACACTATCTCTTGATGGTGACCCAGTTGATGTATTGGTTCCAACACCCTACCCATTGATCCCGGGTTCTGTGATTCGTTGTCGTCCAGTGGGTGTTCTGAAGATGAGTGATGAGTCCGGTGAAGATGCCAAAGTCATCGCCGTTCCACACTCTAAGCTGTCTAAAGAGTACGACCACATTCAAGATGTGAATGATATTCCAGCACTACTGAAAGCTCAGATCACGCATTTCTTCGAGCGTTATAAAGAGCTAGAAAGCGGTAAATGGGTAAAAGTAGAAGGTTGGGAAGATGCCGCTTCTGCGCGTGCTGAAATCCTCTCTTCTTACGAGCGTGCACAGCAAAAATAAGGCTCTTTCCCCTGATTAAGTCAGGGTGAATAAGCTCAAAAAGCCAGCATTGCTGGCTTTTTTCATTGAGAAAACACGGCTTAAATACGTTGGCACCAATCGCCAGATTCAATTTCAGAATCAAGCCGCGACGCCTCTTGATAAATGTATATCCAAGCCAGACCGTAAGGAGTATCAATCGTTTCACGTCGATATTCAACGGGGACATCTTCTAATACATCAAGTTTTGCCAATGTGCGCTCATCAACTTGATACACTTCCCCTTTGATTGATTGCTGACCAGCAATCAATCCCGGATACGGACCAAGATCATGCAACGCATAGCTTGGCGGTGTTTAAAAATAGCCCAAAAGCTTACTTGCGCTTAAATAATCGTGATGGCTTTGCCCTTGTCGTAAGGTGCCATAGACAAACACTAGAGACAGCAATATAACCCTCCTTAGTTAAATTCGAAGCGATAGAGCAAATCAAACGTATTGCTCTCTTTTGAATTAACAACCTCTAAGTAGAGATCCCTCATCAAACGATAGCGAATAGTAAATTGCTCTAGTGCATTAAAAACACCTACTGCATATTTTACTTGTAATCCAGGTAAAATATAGCCACTCACGGTAACCTGTGCATCCTCCCCCGAACCTGCTGTATCCAATTGCAGATCTTGTACGCCAAACTCCTCGCCAATTCGACCCACCACTTTACCGCTTTGCGCTAGGCTTAGCCCAATTAGGGTCATGGTCATCGCACTACCGCCAGCTTCACCATCAATATCTTGTCCACGTAATAAATAAGATAAAGCATTGGCTTGTGGTTTCGCTGGCTCAGAGAAAATGGTGATCATCGGCTCATCAGCGGGTCCTGTTACTTGAATACCGGCAATCACACCATCTTGGGTATTATTGGGATTACGAATCGCTTTAATCGACACAAAAGGCTGATCGATTGGACCGTTCATTAAAATTTTACCTTCTTGGATCTGTAAATCCTGACCAAATGAGCGATACTGACCCTGCAAAATATTTATCTCACCGATCACCAATGGCCCACGATCACGCTGAGTAAAATTCAATCGGCCTCGTAGCCCGCCTTCTAAGCCAAAAGCACTCAGACGAACATCGTCACCAATTACGATCTCAACATCCGTTTCAATGCGCAGTGGTAAACGGCTTTGCTCACTTAAAGGCTGTAAATCTTTACTCAGTATGACTTGATCTTTAGACACTTCGATGGCGCTCGGAGGTAGCTCTTCGACCGTAATCCGTCCCCAAGGAAGATGGATAGAACCGGTGACTTGTGCCACATCCGGTTGCATGGTTAAGGTTAAATCAGGGATCACCTTCATTTTTACAATCGGTGGCATATCCACCAACAGAGAATCGGCAAACACTCGACTGTTAACTCGCCACTCAGCCATGTTGTGCCAATCAGCGTCACCAGTGACATTCAGTAAGCCCTCGGGCGTACCAATTTGTGCATGCAGCGCCGCTTGGTAACCAGAAAAGTCTAGCGTAACTTGGCCCGAATCCATATCAACCGGAGAGATATCACCTTTGAGCTGTAGCCCCGTCAACTCAATATTACCCAGCACTTGAGGATGAAGCATGGCCCCTTGCAAACTTAAATCCGCCGTTATCGTCGCATCCGCTTGACTAAACTCACCGACTAATGGCTGTAGAAAATCAAGATGAAAGGGGGTCAGTTTTAGTCCGGCCTGCCACTGTTTTTCTTCTGCAGTGACATCGGGGATCTGTACATGACCTGAAAACTGACCATTATTTGTCACTTGCAGCGACCACTCCGCTTGTAAGGAATTATTGGCTAATTCAGCATTAAACTGCATCACATCCCATCCAAAAATAATCGGTTGTGACAAATTTTGCTCCACTTCGCCGGCTGGTAAGGTAACGGAAAGTTTTACTTGTGGTGCCGCCTGTGCTGACCACTGAGCCGACAATTGACCAGCAAATCCTCCCTTTATCTGGGTTTCCGGAGGCAGTAACGCTTGAATTTGACTAAACTGAAAATCCTTTAATGCCACTTGAACCGCGCCGCTATCCCCCAAACTGGCAGTTTCTTCAAGACACAGTGATGCGTCCGCTTGTAACCAACAGTGAGGAGCAACCTTCACTCGTGACTGCTCAAGATCAACACTGATCTCGGTGGCATGATTTAACTGCCATGGCCCTTGCATGGATTCGATGTTCATGCGCTCAAGCTGGCCATCCCAACGCCAATTGGTCGACTCGGTAAGCCGTCCTGTGATTGCCAGTTGGCTAGAAACTATCGGCGAATTAACCTCTAGTGTTAAATGGTGCTGCTCTTGCTGACCACTCAAGGATAACAAAAGTGATTCAATGGTCTGATCTTGATAATGAATATCAGCAACAGAGAGGTGTAAATCCGCTTGAGGTAAAGGCAGCGGCGTTAACTGGCCGACTAACGATAATTCACGAATCGTTGCCTCGTTTAACCAAGCCAACTGATCTGCGCGCAAATCCAGCTGAATATCTGGCTCTGTCAGTTGCCCACGTAACGTTACGTGACCTGCTACTTGCCCCGATAGATCCGGCACTGTTTTCGCTAAATCCTTTAACGATAAAGCAATATTCATTTGCCACTGTTGGTCTAATTGGCCTTTAGCGGTCAATCGATTTGGTCCGTGCGCGAACGTTAACCCAGAGGTAGAGATGCGATACTCCCCTTGACCTCGCGGATCGGCGGCGTTGAGTTGCCCTTTAATATCCAACGGATAGCCACGAAAATCACCATTAATAGCCAGTAATGGCAGGGCAATCTCAAAACCACCTTGCTCAGTCAACTTGCCAGAAGTGATTAACTGGCCACTGATCATCCCTGGTGCTTCAGGCCATTGCAAACCGGGATTAATCTGCTTAACGTTGAGCTTGGCTTGCCAATCAATGTTTGGTTGCCAGTTGGCTTGCAGTTCGCCCTCAATCTCACCATTTAGGGTCTTCAAAAGCAGTGAATGCAAGGCTATCTGGGTCAATGAACCCTGTCCTTGAACTGCCAAGCTCATCTCAGGGAGATCCAGTCCTGCTAGTGTTGCTTCGATGGCTAGCTGATAATCATTGAGCCTCCCCTTTGCGTTAAGCAAAGGGGCTTGCACAACATAATCGCCTTCACCGACCAGCGGCCACTGGGCTTTTAGCTGCTGCACCTTGATATCAAAAGGCATATCGGGTTGTAGCGGTTTTAATTTCGCCTGCAACTGGGCCTGTGCCAGTCCGGCAAGTTGCGCCTCCAAAGCGAGATCGGCCATACTGCCTGAGGCCTTTAATTGTAAAGTTTGTCCCTTCGCTTCTGGTAACTTCAGCAATGACTGAAAAGTGAGATTCAGAGGATAATCACCTCGCAAAGTCGCCCGCCCCGTTAGAGAGGCGTCCAGCTCTGGCATATCAAGGGTTATATTTTTTACGTCAATTTGAGACTGAAAGGCTTGAGCTTGTAGCACCAAGTGATTAATGGCGATCGGTGATGCTTGCTCGAGGAGAAAATCGCGCAATTCAAAGCGACTCAGCTCAATTCGCAATGGAATAATAACCTCAGGTAAGCTTATCGGCAGCGCATCGGATGAAGAAGCGCTCGTCGCAGCCGACGGCTCCGTCTGTTCTTCAGCCAACGCAATGCGTACGCCTCGCCATAACGTGCGATCAATCGTTAATCGATCGCCTTGTAGTGAGCCACTGGTCGTAAAGTGCTGCCAGTCAATCTGATTACCAAGCAGATTAAGCTGAATATTATTCAAGGTTAATCGGCCCAATTTGATTGGCACGGGTGTAGAAATCGCGGTCACTGGCGCTGATGCCGTCTCTGCCGATTGATGTGTTGAATCGGCAATAGATTCCAAATTAAACTGCAATCCCGAGACAATCACCTCATTAATACAGATCATCGGTTCGAGTAAGCAGTTCGCATTTACCGCGAGCGTTAACTGCTCAAGCTGCAGATCAATAGCGGATGATGGCTCTTGATATTCAATACCATAAAGAGTGAAACGGGGGAAAATAGCCCCTTGGGTCGATTGAACCGAGAAATCGGGTAACGCTTTTTGAGCACCCCAGACTAAGACATTTAAGCCACTGTTGGTAAAAAATAACCCAGCAAACAACAGCAACAAAAGCGTGACAATGCCAGCCAAGCTTGCGGATAACCAACCGGTCCATTTCATCGCTCGCTTAATCATAATTCAGGCCCTAACGTAAAATGCAGTTTGAATCGATCGCCGGGTTCAGAGTCTAATCCCCATGCAAAATCAAGTCGCAGCGGCCCCACGGGTGAAACCCAACGCAAACCAAATCCGGTCCCCGTTTTCCAATCAGGGGTGTCATTAAAGGCGTCACCATAATCGACAAACAGCGCAGCCCACCAATTACCACCAATTCGATATTGATATTCTAATGAGCTGGTGGCCATGTATTTAGCCCCCGTTAACGAGCCACTGGCATCCCGCGGCGAAATAGATTGATAACTATAACCACGTAGGTTGTTGTCTCCACCTGCAAAAAAACGCAGCGAAGGGGGGAGCTTATCGAACTCGTCGGCAAAGTTGGCACTACCGTCAATTCTGAATAGACCACGATGACGCTCACCTAAGCTTCTGACCCAAGAGCTACCAGCTTGGACTCGAGTGGCTCGCGTTTCCGAAATTACTGAGGGGTCGGCGTATTCTAAGGTGATGGTTTGCTTATCGCCCCAAGTTAATAACGAGCGATTCAGCCGTGTACGAGTACGGGTATAAGTAATGCCTGGCATTAAAAATTGCGCTCCATCATCTTGTAAACCCTGCTCATAACTTTCAATCAGATAGCGCAAAAACACCGTTCGATGCCAGCCACTATCGAGCAACCAATGACGCTCTAGCACGAGATTAGATTCAAGACTTTCAGTATCTCGATTATCGACATGCTTCATCCCATATTGGATACGGTAATACTGCCGAAGTACATCTTCGAGAGGAATTTTATACCCTGCGGTAATACTCTGTTCAGGACCCGATATCGATAGACTACTATCAAAACTGTGGCCATATTCATTTAACCACGGCTTCTTCCATTTTAATGAGCCTCTTACGCCAACATCGGTTGAATAACCAATACCCGTTTCTAGTTGATTACGCGCTTTTGGCGCTAAAGCAACCACCATAGGTAATTCACGCTGTTCAGGATTTAACTGTTCCAAATCGGGTTTGACGAATACCGATGAAAACCAATCCGTATTGGCTAGGTTAAGGTTAAATTGACCAACTTGTGAGACTAAATAAGGATCGCCTTGTTTAAACGGTTGCAGTGAACGAACACGAACCTCTTCAATTTGACTCCCAGAGATCGACGTGGCGCCAAAATGATAACGAATGCCACTGTCAAAGTGTAAACGAACAAATGCTTGATGCCGATCGGGAACCACTTCCAAACGACTTAACTGAAAATCGCCATCGAAATACCCCTTTTGGAGCGCTAAGTTACGCAAGGAGGATTTAAGGCTATCGTATTGGCTATGATTCAGTGTCTCACCAACCTTTAAGCCACTACGTTCAATCACGCGAGCAAAATCCGCATCTTGCTGCGCTTCTCCCTCAATCACGATCTCAACCACCGCCAAACGTACCACTTCTCCGGGAGAAACATGCACCGTCATCGCTCGATCCGGTTCCGTGACTTCAAAAACAAACGTCGGGTGATAATAACCTAGCGCATTTAATGCAGCGGTTATCCTTTGTTCTAGACGCGACTGAAAACGTAACTGGGTCGAGTAATCGCTGGTCGATATTGAGGACAGATAGGCATCGACGTTATCTTTTAGATCGCCGCTTAATCCTCGAATGGTTAAATCGACTTTCGCCAACACAGTGCAGGAGAAGAATAACGTCGCGAATAGTACATAGAATGGGAGTGATCTCATGTTAAATAGTGGTTAAGCGCCTTACCGCAATTCAGGTTAATAGACTTTAAATCATACCGACTATAGGATAAGAAGTCTGTAGGATAATCGCTCACGCGCCAATAGATTACACGCAGATGTGGCGATAAAGCGATCTCGGCACGTAAGACGAACAACGAACGTCATCACATCATCAATGCTGATATTCCAGAACAATACTCTGGATCAATCGCATCCGATGTTGAATAAAAATTGTATCAGTGAGACACAGAATTTCACTCAACGTTCCATTGACTATGACTAATAAGGAATTGCTATGCTCAACAAATCTTCGCTTATTTCAGCGGATCAAGCCTTACCAGGCCGTGCTACTCCCATCGAGTTTGAAGACAAACATTTTATCCATCATACCCCCCTAAGCAGCAAACCTAACGCGGGACAAGAGCAATTACTGATTGGAATGGGCTGTTTTTGGGGAGCGGAACGTTTATTTTGGCGTTTAGACGGTGTCGTTTCTACTTCTGTCGGCTATGCTGGCGGCTTTACTCCAAACCCAACCTATCAAGAAGTTTGTACGGGTAAAACTGGCCATGCGGAAGTCGTCCGAGTGATCTACGATCCTAAGGTGTTACCCTTGAGAACACTGTTGCAAGCCTTCTGGGAAAATCACGATCCAACCCAAGGTATGCGCCAAGGCAATGATTTAGGAACTCAATATCGTTCGGTGATCTACACTTACACCGATGAACAGCAAACGCTAGCAGAGCAAAGCCGCGCAGAATATCAAGCTTTGCTAAACGAACACCATAAAACGGAGATCACCACCGAAATTACTCCTGCTGGCGCTTATTATTTTGCGGAAAGTTCTCACCAGCAATACCTCGCTAAAAACCCGCAAGGATATTGTGGCCTTGGTGGTACAGGGGTGTGCTTTTTGTGAGTAATAATCGAGCTCACTAATATAACGCTCGCTTCAGCAATATCAACGAAGCGAGCTGATTAATGGCTCATTAAATGATGAAAGAGCATTCTGTTATGATCAATTATTTAAGAACGAGCGTTATTTTTACTCTTTGCTATAGCCTCCCAATTTGCGCTATTGAGCTCAATCTGGGTCTACAATTAACCACCAACAACATTGATGTGCGCGACGAGTCCGATCAAAACATTGCACAAATGAATAATAAGCTCGCTCTTTCTCCAACGGTCTCTCTCTTATCAAAAGGCTATTATCTTTCAGAGCAAAGCTCGTTGGGCGTACAATTTCAACTGGATGGCAATCTCGTCAAAGTTAATCGACAAACGCTTCATCAAAACAATCAGCTAACCAATCTTGATACTAAAATATCTGGCTATGCGCTGTATGCGATGCCATTATTTTTTTACCATTTTAATCGCCACCAGCCAGAGAAATGGCAAGTAAAAACGGGGATTGGTATTGGGCTAGGTTATCTTAATCTGAGTGGTAATTATCAAATTACTCAGCCCCTACATCCCGAGTTTGGCGAGACAAAAAACATCAAACTTAGTGAGTTTGGTCAGGCGGTCGGGGTTTATTTAGAGATCAAAAAAGGCAAACATGCGTTCTTGCTCTATAATTTTAGTCCCTACGTCAATAACAGTAATTACCAATTTCAAGAACACAATGCGGTCCTTGCATACCGATACACCATCAACTTAAACCACTTATTTACTAAAACGGACTTACCATGATAAAAAAAATACTACTCACTCTATTGATCACCACTCATAGTCTCGTTGCGTCAGCACACAATCTAGTACTCGGTCAGCCACTGCCAGCCGTCGACGTCGCAAAATATGGCGAAGTGATATTGGAGGGTAAAGACACTCAGTTTGTACCATGGAGTAGCACTCAACTCCCAGGTAAGGTTCGAGTGATTCAAGCTATTGCTGGTCGAAGCGCCGCCAAGGAAATGAACGCCCCTCTCATGGCCGCAATCACCGCAGCAGAGTTTCCTCGTGATGCATACCAAACTACAACGATCATTAATCAAAATGATGCGGTATGGGGAACGGGCTCGTTTGTAAAATCATCGGCTCAAAGCAGCAAAACCGATTTCCCTTGGTCGTCGATTGTCCTTGACCAAGCGGGTATCGTGGCACAAAGTTGGCAGTTACAAAACCGCTCATCAGCGATCATCGTGCTCGATAAACAGGGTATCGTGCAATTTGTCCAAGAAGGAGCTTTAAATGACGATGCTATTCAAAACGTACTGTCGCTCATTCAACAACAGCTAGAAAAATAACCTTAAGACTTGCCAGACAAGAAGATTGTTATACTATAACAATCTTCTTGTTGTATTGGGTATAAGATGATGGTCAAACCACAGCCTTTACGTCTATCGACCAACACTGTCAGTATACTGGCCGTATTGTTGGTGCTGTGGCTCAATATCGCCGTGATAAATCATCAATTAGACATTCATCCAACTCAACATACCGATCATCATTGCCAACTGTTTTCCGTAATGAAACACGGCCTTGAGCATGCCACTCTGATCATCCCTATTTGGCCAGCACAGGGTTTTATACCAGCCATCGTTAGCCCATTTTGTTTGGTACTCGACTACATTACTTATGTAGCACGTTCACCACCAAAACGTTGAACCGTTCAATACATTAACCAACACAATATTTACTATCCCTATGTTATGGAATCAACACTATGCTAACTAAACCTTTGCTTGCCTTAAGTATTTCTGCCGTATTATCAACCGCCGCGTTTGCCCATCAAGAATTTCGTCAACACGATGCTCATGTTCATGGACAAGTTGAGCTTAACATCGCTCAAGATGGCACGGATTTGCTGATTGAGATCACTGCTCCGGGCGCAGATGTGGTGGGTTTTGAGCACGCACCACACAACGAAACCCAAGTTCAAGCACTTAATCGCGCATTAGATATCTTAGGACAAGCAGAATCACTGTTTACCTTAAGCTCGGCAGCGAAATGTCAATTGGAAGAAACCCATGTTAGCCACACCCTAAGTGGCGACAAAGATAACCATGATCATAGCGATCATGCTCATCATGATCACGGACATGATCATAAGCATCACGATCACAAGCATCAACACGGTGAATTTACTGCGCAATATCACTATCAATGTGAAAATGTTGGCGCGCTCACTCAGATCAACACAGAATGGTTCGCCTTGTTCCCAAGCACGGAAAAAATGCTGGTCAATTTACTCACCGAGCGTACACAAACTGCCGTTGAGCTGACCAAGCAACAAACTCGTCTGTCACTGTAAATGCATCAACCGATGTAAGCGTTCACGCCCCAATCGGGTAAGCCTGGCTTACCCGATTTTCCATCAAATAAGGATAAGTGATGAACAGCCAACCGCTGCCAAGCGCCACTCCCGTAATTGACCTTATCGATGTACAATTTCAGTGGCCAAATAATCCTCAACCGACCCTCCATATTGATGCTTTGAGCGTGCTTGCCAAGCAACATCTGTTTGTAAAGGGGCCAAGTGGTTGTGGTAAATCGACCTTACTAAGCTTACTGACCGGAATTAATACCGCCACTCAAGGCCATGTCCACTTACTCGGTCATGACTTAGCTAAACTCAAATCTCGCCAACGAGATAAATTTCGCGCTGACAATATTGGTTATATTTTCCAACAATTTAACTTATTACCTTACTTGTCAGTGATTGATAACGTCATCCTACCCTGTCAATTTTCAGCTCATCGCCGCGCGAACGTCTCTGGAGATATTCGTGAGCGAGCCAAACAGTTACTCGCTCAGCTGAAGCTCAGTGACACACTGCTTAATAAGCCGGTGACGGAATTAAGTATCGGTCAACAACAACGCGTCGCCGCGGCAAGGGCATTGATTGGCGATCCGCCACTACTGATTGCCGATGAGCCCACTTCCGCACTCGATTACGATAACCGCAGTGCCTTTATCGAACTGTTATTAGATGAAGCCAATCGTGTCGGCACAACCCTGGTTTTTGTTAGCCACGATCCAACTTTAGAGAAACTGTTTGAACGAAGTGTGTACTTACCTACTATTAATCAAGCACGAGGTGTTGCATGAGCGTAGTCACTACGTTAGCGTGGAAAAGCTTACTGAATCGCAAAACTACCGCTTTATTAACCATTCTTACCGTAGCGATTTCCGTCATTTTATTAATGGGGGTTGAGCGCATACGCACTCAAGCTAAGAGCAGTTTTGCTAATACCATTTCAGGTACCGATCTGATTGTCGGAGGCCGTTCAGGACAAGTGAATCTTCTGCTTTATTCGGTATTTCGGATTGGCAATGCGACCAATAATATTGATTGGAAAAGCTATCAAGAATTTAGCCAGCATCGCGCCGTAAAATGGGCTATCCCGATTTCACTGGGCGATTCGCACCGTGGTTTTCGTGTCATGGGCACCAACCATAACTACTTTGAACACTTTCGCTATGGAAGTAAGCAACCACTTACTTTTTCTCAAGGCAGAGAGTTTTCCGGCTTATTTGAGACTGTACTCGGTGCCGACGTCGCCAAACAACTCGGTTATCACTTAGGCAGTGAGATCATTATCGCTCATGGCATCAGCGATGTCGGCTTCAGTCGGCACGATAATCTGCCTTTTACTGTCGTCGGTATTTTAGCGCCAACCGGCACGCCGGTAGATAAAACCGTCCACGTCTCTCTTGAAGCCATTGAAGCTATTCATGTTGGCTGGGAGTCTGGGGCTAATTTAGGCAATACCCCGAGCAAAGAAGAGTTAAAGCAGCGCGAATTTGAACCGCAGCAAATCACGGCGATGCTACTCGGTTTGCATTCAAAAATTCAGACCTTTGCGCTACAAAGACAAATTAACCAATACCGAGCGGAACCATTAAGTGCCATTCTACCCGGTGTAGCACTGCATGAACTGTGGGGAATGATGTCCGTTGCAGAGCAAGCGTTAATGGCGGTGTCGGTTTTTGTCGTTATTGCCGGGTTACTCGGCATGCTAAGTAGCTTACTGACTAGCCTGCAAGAACGTCGTCGTGAAATGTCGATTTTACGTGCGATGGGGGCACAACCAAAACACATTTTTGCCTTACTGATCAGCGAAGCGAGTGTTTTAACCTTATTAGGCATTGTCACCGGTTTAATCGGCTTATATCTTGTTCTTGCGGTCGCTTCCCCTATCGTCGCGAGTCAATATGGTATTCAACTGCAACTCCAAGCCCTGACTCATTATGAGTGGCAACTGCTTGGCTATGTGCAAGTGGCTGGCACCATGATAGGCTTTATTCCTGCACTGCGTGCTTACCGTCAATCACTCAGTGATGGTATGACGATACGACTCTAGGAGAAACAATAAGATGTATAAATGGTTACTGAGCTTATTGGTGCCACTACTTACGGCGATAAGCTTTAACGTCTACGCCAATGGTGAACCGCTGCAATTAGACTGGATTGATCTCATTCCAGAAAATGAGCGCAACCAATTTAACGCGATGGGCATGCCGATGATCGATCACAACCTCGATCTACCCGCCCAACAAATCAAAGTGGGCAGTGTACGCAGTGAACTCAATGGCAGTCAGGTAAAAATCCCAGGTTTTGTCATTCCTCTTGAGGGAGACGAAAACTCCATCACCGAGTTTTTACTGGTTCCCTATTTTGGGGCCTGTATTCATGTCCCACCACCGCCACCGAATCAGATCATTTACGTCAAGTACCCTCAAGGGGCTCCGATTCAACAGTTATGGGATGTGGTGTATGTGATAGGAACATTGAAAACCGAAGTGGTCAGCGCTGAGCTGGCGGAAACCGCCTATCTGATTGAAGGAACCGCGATCGAAGATTACGATGACATGTAACCATTTGTTAAATAATTGCTAACTCAAAGACCACCTTACTCGTTACATCATGTATTTGGCTAAATAACTTAATAACCCCAAATAGATCAAAAACAGTAAAGTGGTCGATAGATGCTTAAACCAGCGATTTTCTTTATCGTACTTCATTGCGTCAGTGTGCCCTCACAGTTGTTGATAACAATTTTAACAAGTTATTATCATTTATGATAGCGCAAATTTGTGCGCTATCACCAAGAGTTTCACTGGTTACCTTAGCCAATCCACGGTACATTTTAGAGTATGATTCAATGGTAAAATTTGGTAACCCATGGCTGAGCTGAAATCCTCGGTTGTGATTGAGCATCCAACCACAACCCATTCCAATACAGAGAAAAAATCCAGTTATCTAAAAGATAGCGCGAGTCGTATCTCATCGATTGCTCAGCAACATGGGTTAGATGCCTTATTACTGGATGAGAAGCCGCAAAAAACGCCGTTAGATAGAGCGTTAAAACGTGAGCGAGAGAGAAAAGAGCAGCGACAAAAAAATCTGGAGCAAATCGTACGTCTTGCACATCTCTCGTGTCATAACGAAACGGCGGGAGACCCTGACCAAGACTGGCTATACCGTTTCTTCGATATGGCGCAAGATATTCATAACTCATCAATGCAGCGTCTGTGGGCGCAAGTTCTGAAACGTGAAGTGACCAACCCAGGGTTTACTTCGATGAAAGCACTGAGTATTTTGCAAAACATGACTCCCAAAGAAGCGCAAATTTTACAGCGTGCCGCCGGTTTGAGCTGCAGTTTCGGCAGCGATCCGAGTTTAAAATTACTGTTTGGTCTTAAAGTACAAAACAGTATTTTTAGTTTAGGCAAACGCAATATCACCTCAACATTAAATATTGGTAGTCACCAATTACCTTACTCCAGCTTACTGGTATTAATCGAACTTGGCTTACTGCATGCCACAGAATTAGAATCGGGGGCAATTGAATTTGATCCGCCGCTCACGCTAAGCTACCAAGGTAAACAGCTCTCATTAAACGTCACTGCCAAAGGGGTGCACTTGCTGTACTATCGCTTCACTCCTACCGGCAATGAACTCTGCCGACTATTAGGCAATAAACCCAATAGTGGTTACTATGATCAACTAATCGCTCTATTAGGACAAAAATTTATTGTCCATAGTGACGCCAGCAGTACCATTCATCACATGGTATAAATCGCACACATAAAAAAAGCCACTCATCGGGATGAATGGCTTTCACGATCAAAGGGTGAGAGGTATCGCTTTAACCAATAATCCCTCGTTGCTGTAACGCCACAATGCAGCGCTCAACCAATGCCTCGACCGGCTCTTCACCAGCGGGCAAATCAATCTCTGCCTCCAGCGGCGCTTCATACACCGAATCAATCCCAGTAAACTGAGTCAGTTCACCCGCTCGTGCTTTCTTATACAACCCTTTTGGATCACGCTGCTCACACACCGCTAAGTGAGTATTCACAAACACTTCCAAAAATTCACCTTCAGGCATTAATGCTCGAACTCGTTGCCTTTCAGCACGATGCGGTGAGATAAAAGCCGTTAACACAATCAATCCTGCATCGGCCATTAACTTGGCGAGCTCACCGATGCGGCGAATGTTCTCCCGGCGATCTTGCTCTGAAAAACCTAAATCTGCGCACAATCCGTGACGCACATTATCGCCATCCAATAAATAGGTATGGTAACCAAGCTCAGCAAGGCGTTGTTCTAGAGCTCCCGCAATGGTTGACTTTCCAGCTCCAGATAGCCCAGTGAACCACAATACCGCTGGGCGCTGTTGTTTCAATCGTGCTCGATGGGCTTTATCAACATGATGCTCATGCCAAACGATCGTCGGTTCAGTGACATTATCGATAGTGTGCATTATTGCCCCTTGAACTGGCTGAGATCTTTCGCATCCCAATGAGGGAAATGTTTTCGGACCAACGCATTAAATTCTAACTCAAAAGCCGACAATCCCGTTGCGGTTGGTAAATCTACGGCTTGCAGCGACTCGCGAATCAAACCCGCTCCGACCGTGACGTTAGTCAAACGATCAATAATAATAAAACCGCCAGTATCCGCACAATCTTGATAGTTATCCACCGCCAGTTGATGGGTAAAGCGCCATTGACAACGGGCAATACCATTCAGTGGTAGCTGTTCAGTATTGAAGGTGCTTAGCTGATTAATATCGTATTGATGCTCAATGTTGGTCACTCGACCCAGAGTTTTCTTACCTGCGATTTTAATGTCGTATTCACGATCAAGTTGTAGTGGCTGCTCTGTCATCCATACCACATCCGCGACGAGTTGCGAGGTTAGCGAAACATCAGCATCGGCCAACACTAACAGATCACCACGACTGATATCGATCTCATCTTGTAACGTCAAGGTGACCGCTTGTCCAGCATTGGCATGGCTTAAGTCTCCGTCAAAAGTAACAATCCGCGTAATCGCAGAGGTTTTTCCAGACGGTAACACTTTGACCTTATCACCAACATGAATTGTGCCCGCGGCAACCGTACCAGCAAAACCACGAAAATCTAAATGGGGACGATTGACATACTGAACGGGAAAACGAAAATCTGCGTTGAGACTCGGTGGCTTAATCTGCACGTTTTCTAGTCGCTCGAGCAGTGATTCACCTTGATACCAAGACATAAATTGGCTTTTCTCGACGACATTGTCACCTTCTAGCGCAGAGATAGGAATCAACTGAATAGCAATATCTTGGGCAAGATGCTTTGAAAAATCAGCGTATTGCTGAGTAATTTCTTCAAATCGCGCTTGGGAATAATCCACTAAATCCATCTTATTGATCGCGACGATAAAGTGTTTGATCCCCAATAAATGGGCAATAAACGAATGTCGGCGGGTTTGATCTAATACCCCTTTACGAGCATCAATCAAGATAATCGCTAAGTCGCAGGTCGACGCCCCGGTAGCCATATTACGCGTATACTGTTCATGCCCTGGGGTATCGGCAATGATAAATTTGCGTTTTTGAGTGGAAAAATAGCGATAAGCGACGTCGATAGTGATTCCTTGCTCACGCTCGGCTTGTAAGCCATCGACCAATAGCGCAAGATCGGGCCGCTCTCCGGTGGTTCCCACGCGCTGACTGTCCGAATGAACCGCGGCGAGCTGATCTTCATAGATCTGCTTAGAATCATGCAACAGACGACCAATTAACGTACTTTTTCCATCATCAACCGAGCCGCAGGTTAGAAAGCGTAATAATGATTTATGTTGATGTTGGCTGAGGTATCCTTCAATACCCAGCTCAGCAAGTTGAGCATGCACTGCACTGTTCATTTTCTTTCCTCAAATCCTTAGAAGTAACCCTGGCGTTTTTTCAGTTCCATCGATCCAGACTGATCGTGATCGATCGCCCGTCCCTGTCGCTCACTGGACGTTGCCACCAACATCTCTTCAATAATCCCGGTCAACGTATCGGCTTCAGATTCTACGGCTCCGGTTAGGGGATAGCAGCCGAGGGTTCTGAACCGAACTCGCTTGTATTGAACCTCTTCACCCGGTTGCAATGGCATCCGCTGATCATCGACCATAATTAACATGCCATTTCGCTCAACTACCGGGCGGACATCAGCAAGATACAGCGGCACAATATCGATGTTTTCTAGATAGATGTATTGCCAAATATCCAATTCCGTCCAGTTCGATAAAGGGAATACGCGAATACTTTCCCCTTTATTAATTTGCCCGTTATAGGTTTTCCATAGCTCTGGACGTTGGTTTTTCGGATCCCAAGTGTGGTTTTGATCTCGAAACGAATACACTCGCTCTTTAGCTCGGGATTTTTCTTCATCACGACGAGCACCACCAAAAGCGGCATCAAACCCATAATGGTTCAGCGCTTGTTTAAGTCCCTGAGTTTTCATGATGTCGGTGTGTTTCGAGGAGCCATGCACAAAAGGATTAATCCCCATCGCCAATCCTTCTGGGTTTTTATGTACCAAAAGCTCAAAGCCATACTTTTCAGCTGCCGCATCACGAAACTCGATCATCTCGCGAAATTTCCAATCCGTATCCACATGCAGTAAAGGAAAAGGAATTTTTCCCGGATAAAATGCTTTGCGAGCCAGATGCAACATCACGGAGGAGTCTTTACCTATCGAGTACATCATCACTGGGTTCGCAAATTCTGCTGCCACCTCGCGAAGAATATGAATACTCTCCGCCTCAAGCTGCTGTAAATGGGTTAAACGTTGTGGATCCATTCTGTCGGTTTCCTTTTCGCTGCCTCGTCATTGTCTCGAACAAGAAAATGGCAAGAGTAAAATAATCAATTAGGCATAGTGGTAGTGAGTGGGACGCTCAGTTTGCTCTCCAAACCAAGCCAATTTATCGGCTAACGCGACCACCTCACCAATCACAATTAAGGCCGGTGATTGCGCTTGAGTCGCTAATTGGGGTAAATCTTGCAAAACGCCTCGAAAGACTTTTTGGGCTTGTTGAGTACCGCGCTCGATGATCGCAATCGGCGTCGAGGCTTGACGTCCATGTAGGAGGAGTTGTTGCGTGATCATCGTGGCATTCATCAATCCCATATAGATGACTAAGGTTTGATGACCGCGCGCTAAGGTCGGCCACTCCATCTCATCAATGGTGTCATTTTTTAAGTGTCCGGTAATAAATAAAGCCGATTGTGCATAATCACGGTGGGTTAATGGAATACCAGCGTACGCGGTCGCTCCTGCTGCTGCAGTAATGCCAGGGATCACTTGAAATGCGATGCCAGCATCCGCCAACACTTCCAACTCTTCACCACCACGACCAAACATAAAAGGATCACCGCCTTTGATTCTCACCACGCGATGACCCAATTGGGCAAAATCGACCAGCAGTTGATTGGTTTTTTCTTGTGGAACACTATGATGACCAGCCCGTTTCCCCACACAAACTAAAATGGTTGTGCTGGGGATCAGCGCCATAATGTCTTCTGAGACCAAATAGTCATAGAGCACAACATCCGCTTGTTGTAGATAGTTGAGTGCTTTGACTGTCAGCAATTCAGGATCGCCAGGACCGGCACCAACCAACGCCACTTCGCCGGCGCGCAACTGACTACGAGACAGGCGAGTATAAGGGCTCGATGTTGCCCCTCCATCCAATGCCACCAGCGTTGCCTGTTTGACCTTTGTGGTCTTAACGTGTTGAAAACCCGCCATCGTTGTCATCCTTAACTCAAATTGATGACGTTATTATGAGCGGTGGATGTTATTACTCGAAATTCTAAAATTTCATTTTTTATACTAAAAGCTGATAAGCAGTCACTCACCTGACTTTTAAGCGGTAAAAGACCCGGAATAACTCACACTTTGTGATGTTCAGTCCGACACATTGCATCACAATTTGTTACATTTTCAGCCATTGCCAATGAGGTAACTCAAACCGTACCCCAGATAATCAACAGGAAATGACCTATGCCATCAGTACATCACTCTTTATCCATCGCCGTGTTAACGGGTCTTTTAAGCATGGCAGGACCAGCAATGGCGGAAACACTCCAACTCAGGATTATTGAAACTACTGATATTCATACCAATTTAATGGATTATGATTACTACAAAGATATGCCATCCAAACAATTAGGGTTGGCTCGTGCGGCAAGCTTAGTCAAGCAAGCTCAGCAAGAAGTGACCAACTCGGTACTGGTCGATAACGGTGATTTACTGCAAGGTAGCCCTATGGGTGACTATATGGCGGCAAAAGGCATCACTCCAGGCGAGATTCACCCGGCTTATAAAGCAATGAATCAACTCGGCTACGATGTGGGCAATATTGGTAACCACGAGTTTAATTACGGTTTAGATTTTCTCCAGCAGGCGATCAAGGGAGCGGACTTTCCTTACATTAATGCCAATGTGTTTGATCAACACACTGGCAAGCACTATTTCCAACCCTATTTGATTAAAACCCATACTTTTACTGATCAAAGTGGTCAATCTCAAACCGTGAAGGTGGGTTACATTGGCTTTGTCCCTCCGCAGATCATGGTCTGGGATAAGAAAAATCTTGAAGGCAAAGTGTTTGCTAAAGACATTAAGCAAACCGCAGAAACGCTCATTCCACAAATGAAACAGCAAGGCGCCGAGGTGATCATCGCGATTCCTCATTCAGGGATCTCGACCGATCCTTATCAAGCTGGGGCGGAAAACTCGGTTTATTATCTCACCCAAGTCAAAGGTATTGATGCAATCGCCTTTGGACACTCACACGCGGTATTCCCAAGTGCAGACTATGCCAACTTACCAGGTGCTGATATTAATCAAGGTACTATCAATGGCATTCCTGCTGTGATGCCCGGTCGTTGGGGTAGCCATGTCGGCGTGATGGATTTAACCTTAAAAAATGAAAATGGCCAATGGCAAGTGGTCAATGGACGCGCAGAAGCACGGCCAATTTTCGATCGTAAAACGCAACAAGCACTGGTGTCGGCAGATAAGAATATCGTCAAAGCCTTAGCTAATGACCATCAAGCAACACGAGAGTTTGTCAATCAACCCATCGGTAAAGCCGATGATGTGATGTACAGCTTTTTAGCTCTAGTGCAAGATGACCCAACCATACAAATCGTCAACTTAGCCCAAAAAGATTATGTCGAACGCTTTATTCAAGGCGATGCTAATCTGGCTGGATTACCCGTTTTATCAGCAGCTGCCCCCTTTAAAGTCGGGGGTCGTAAAGATGATCCTAATGGCTTCACTGAAGTCGAAGCTGGACAACTGACCTTCCGTAACGCGGCAGATCTTTATCTCTACCCTAACACACTGGTGGCGCTGAAAATGACCGGTAAAGAGGTCAAAGAGTGGTTAGAGTGCAGTGCTGGTCAATTTAATCAGATTGACCCACACACTACAGAGCCACAAAGTTTGATTAATTGGCAGGGTTTCCGTACTTATAATTTTGATGTCATCGATGGGGTCAATTATCAAATTGATATCACTCAACCGGCAAAATACGATGGTGATTGTAAGCTAATCAATAAAGAGGCTGAGCGTATTGTCGGTTTAACTTATCAAGGTCAACCGCTGGATCTTAAGCAAACGTTTTTGGTTGCTACCAATAACTATCGCGCCTACAGTAATAAATTTGCTGGTACGGGCAGTGAGTTTGTTGCCTTTGATTCACCGGATGAAAACCGCACCGTGGTAGCAAGCTATATTTCGCGCATCAGCGCAGAAAAAGGCCACGTTACCCCTAGTGCTGATAACAATTGGTCATTTGCGCCTATCAAAACCGATGCTCGCTTAGATGTGCGTTTTGAAACCTCGCCTAGCGACAAGGCGGCACAATTTATTGAGGCCAAAGGCCAGTACCCCATGCAAAAAGTCGCTCGCGATCCACTCGGCTTTGCTATTTACCGGATTGATCTCACCCAATAAGTTTTTTATCGCTTACCCATGAACCGAATAATGAGGTTCATGGGTTTTGATGATGTTAACTGACCTTCAAGTTCGTCTCGTCTCACCACACAACATGACATTGCCAGTCGACGCTAAATAAAGCTATCTCTATCAGTATCAATAACGATGTCATTGAGCGAACGAAGCTAACCAATACCGCTACAATTTCAGGTAATATGGCGATATCAATTTCTTATTTCAATTGGACAGCCTGATATGTATGTCGAGTTTGAACAACAACTCTCAAGTGATGGATTTGAACCACATGAGATCAATCAATTAATTTCATGCAGCCAACCACTTGAACTACCGACGCGACATATTTTAATTCACCAAGGCGACATCCCCCAACAGATCTATTTCGTGTTAGAGGGCGTGTGTCATGCTTGCTATCTAACCGAGCAAGGTAAGTCGTTCAGTAAAGAATTTTATTGGGCTCAAGACTGGGTAATTGGTTTTGAAAGTCTCATCAAGCATCAAGCTTCTCCCTATTTATTAGAAACGTTAACCCCAGTGCGTTTAATTGAATTGCCGATCCACATCTTACATTCTTGGCGCGCGACTCGTCACTCTCTCTACCTCAAACTACTGGAAACTCAGTTGATGCATAAAGAAAATAAAGAACGCTTTATGCTGCTTTATAGCCCCGAAGAACGTTATCAACTTTTTAATGACCATTTTTCAGCCCTTAAAAAACAGTTGACCAATGGTCAGATTGCCGCCTACTTAGGGATCACTCCCATCAGCTTAAGTCGAATTAAAGCCCGCATAAACGCAAAAGCCAGCGACTAAACGCTGGCCTTGTCACAACACCGCAGGGAGCCTTTATTTCAATAAACGAGCGCGAAATTGGCGGCCTTTCATTTTCCCGGTTTCCATTTTCTGCAACGCTCGTTTAGCCACCGACTTATGCACGGCAACATAAGCGCGCATCGGCAAAACATTAATCTTACCGACGAACTGGCCATCGATCCCATCATCACTGGTTAAAGCGCCTAAAATATCACCTGGGCGAACTTTTTGTTTTTTACCACCATCGATCTGGATCGTCACCATATTCGCTTGATAAGGCGCGGCATTCTGTCCACTCATGTCTGGCCATTGAGCTGGCTCAATCGGCATATCCATGTATTCATCAATCATCGCCACGCGATGCATCTCATTGTCGCTAAAGAAACTGATCGCTAATCCTTGACTACCAGCGCGCCCCGTACGACCAATACGATGCACATGCACTTCAGGATCGCGGGACAACTCAAAGTTAAACACGGCATCTAAGTTATCGACATCCAGTCCACGAGCGGCCACATCGGTAGCGACCAAAATCGAGATACTTTTATTGGCAAACTGCACCAAGGCTTGGTCACGATCGCGCTGCTCTAAATCACCGTGTAGCTCAATCACACTGAACCCTTTATGCTTTAACTGCTCGGCAACATGAGTGACTTCCTTTTTGGTATTACAAAATACCACCGCTGATTCTGGTTGATGATGCAATAACAGCTGGGCTAACGCTTTATCTCGCGCCTCCGCCCCTTCAAGTTTATAAAAGTACTGTTGAATCGTCGTTGAAGCGTGGGTGGATTCTACTTTAACCATTTCCGGATTACGCATGATCCGCTCAGCCACCTGCTTGATTTGTGCAGGAAAAGTGGCACTGAATAGTAAGGTTTGTCTGACTGTTGGCGCTTGAGCAATAATCGCATCTAACGCATCTTGAAAGCCCATCTCCAACATTCGATCTGCTTCATCGAGTACTAAAGTATTCAGCTCGGAAAGATCAATCCGTCCTTTTTCAAGATGATCCAAAATACGTCCTGGTGTGCCAACCAGAATATGCGCTCCATGCTCTAATGAACCGATTTGCGGCCCCATCGGCATACCACCGCACAAGGTGAGAATTTTAATATTATGGATAGCGCGACCTAACGTACGGATTTCAGTCGCCACTTGATCGGCCAGCTCACGAGTAGGACAGAGCACTAGCGCTTGCACGCGAAAGCGTTTGACATCAAGATTGGATAAAACGCCTAATCCAAAAGCGGCCGTTTTCCCTGAGCCTGTCTTTCCTTGGCCGATAACGTCCCTGCCCGCTAAAATGGTCGGTAAACTTAATGCCTGAATGGGAGTCATTTGGGTGTATCCCAACGTCTCAAGGTTAGAAAGTAGTTCAGGTTTTAGTGGTACGGTCGAAAATGCACAATTACTCAAGGGGCGTCCTTTGGTTAGACGAAATTAAACGTCTATTATCGTTATTTAACCTCGTGTGGCTAGTGAATCTTTAATGATCTATACCCAAACAACGTGGAGTTACAGGTGGGCGGCAAGTGAGTTCATCTCCATGAGCATAGACAGACTCTATGATTGGGGTGAACGAACGTAGCCAACACCCCGCAGCTTCAAGTAGAAAGGGGATAGCGGTGAAATTCTTCATCAATATTAACCTTTGTTAATGAATCCTGTTGTTAAGCTTGCTAGAGTCAAGTTTTCATTTTCAAAGGAAGCTCACGATGATCACTTGGCAATGCCTTCCCTTTACGGGTTTAACTACTCAACAATTGTATGAATTACTCAAACTGCGAGTTGATGTGTTTGTCGTCGAACAAGCCTGCGCTTACCCGGAACTCGATGATAAAGATATTCAGTCTGACGTATGGCATTTGTTAGGCTATCAAGATCAATCCTTGATTGCTTATGCAAGACTACTCGCTCCGGGAATCAGCTACCCTTCTGCAAGTATTGGCAGAGTCGCCACCCAACAACAAGCAAGGGGAAACGGCCTTGGACGTCAATTGCTAGATCAAGCATTGGTCGAGTGCCAACATCAATGGCCAGATAAGGACATAGAAATCGGTGCACAGCATTATCTAGAGAATTTTTATCAGAGCTATGGTTTCCAACCAACCTCTGCTGTCTACTTAGAAGATGGTATTCCTCACATCGATATGAAGCTGGTTAAGTAGCGTGTTTATCACTCTCGATTATTGACTGCGCCCAAAGCCGCCATCCGATAATCGGAAAAACATCACTGACTGATTATTACGTTCTAACTGTAAAATATCCAGTTGCCCATCTGCGGCTAACTTAAAACGGATCCGTTGCCCTTGCTGTATTTGACTCAAGGGCTTATCACTACCTTCAATTCTCACTAACGCATTAAGATCAGCTAAGGGCAAGTTGTTGCTTCTAAACACCTGTGACAAAGTATCCCCTTGCTTAATAATATATTCTTGCCATACCTTTTCCTGAGGAGTCGCAGAGATAGTCACCGCTGTAGGTTGCTCGACGCTTTGTTCACTTAAACCTTGAGTATTAAGAGCAATCGAGACTCGAGTACTGGCTGGTGCGGGAGTACGAGTTGGAGCATCCTGTTTCGGTGAGGAAGGGAAAAATAACAACAAGATCACAACCGGAATCAAAACCATTAAGCCGCGTTGATGATAAACAGGCAGTTGTCCCCAAAGAAGCTTAAGACGTAACCAGATAGGATACTGAGCCAGCCGCTTAGCATAAGATCGCCAATCAATAGCCGCCCACTGATGCAACCATTGTTGTTTAATTTTCCCCAGAGAATGGGGCTGTTGCTTTTTTCTGTGTCGACGATTCATTTTTATCCGCCCTTCATTGACTTGGTACAGTATAAAAACTCATGCGCTAAGAGTATAGAGCATGACCCTGCTTCAACCAAAGGTTGACACAATCTTGAAGATTAAAGCTTGAAGTCTCGATCTGAATCACACCTTGGCACCTTTATAACATGAATCTTCGTCAAGCATTTCATCATAGCGCTGAAGCTGGTATTCTGTGGGCTTTCTTTTTGTGACAAAGAGTGACGTGTATGTCTGACGTAAAATTTGAAACCGTAGAACAAAAAGCCAGCTACGGCATTGGTCTACAAATGGGCCAACAACTAGCGGGCAGCGGCCTTGAAGGGCTAAATGTGGATGCCATTGCTGCTGGTATCGCGACAGCGCTTGTCGGTGATATGCCGGCAATTGAAATCGACGAAATTAACCAAGCTTTACAAGCGATGCATATGCGTGCTGAAGAAGCAATGCAAGCGGCCGCTAAAGTCGCTGCTGCAGAAGGTGAAACGTTCCTTAAAGATAATGCTCTACGCTCAGAAGTTACCGTGCTTGACTCAGGCTTACAGTATGAAGTGATCACTCAAGGTTCTGGTGAAATTCCGACGTCTGATAAATCGGTCCGTGTCCATTATCATGGTGAGCTGACGGATGGTACCGTTTTTGATAGTTCAGTTTCTCGTGGCCAGCCTGCAGAGTTCCCTGTAACTGGCGTTATTAAAGGCTGGGTCGAAGCCCTACAATTGATGCCTGTAGGCTCAAAGTGGAAACTGTATATTCCACATGATCTCGCATACGGTGAACGTGGCGCTGGCGCAGCAATTCCACCCTTTGCCGCACTCGTGTTTGAAGTAGAATTGCTCGATATTCTTTAATCATCATTAATACGCTATTCTATTGTTAAGCGGTGCAATGCACCGCTTTTTTTATACGAATTTTCTGAGATTAATAGCCAGAGATGAATCAGTCATCATAGGTTTGCTACACTGTTCAGACACATAACCTCTATTTACGACAAAAAGTGATCAATAGCATTTTAGGAGCCTATCCCCCCATGAACAAAACCTTATTCCGTACACTACTGATCTCAACGCTACTCAGTAGTACACCTAGCATGGCTTTTATCAAAATTGGTGGACAATCAAATCAAGACCTAGCCACATTAGTTGGCAGTGGCTTATTGGAAACCAAACAACATACCACACTGATTAACCAAGTAAAAAGTCAACTTCCAATCTCAGACCAACAGGCTGGTGGTGGAATAGCAGCATTATTAGCCCTCGCCGAGAATCAATTAGCGGATCAACATCAAACTGAACTTAACGGATTAATCCCTAACCTTGAGCAACTCACTCAATTAGGCTTATCGACAACCGGTTTATCGCCAGCAAGGATGGCTAATCTTAGCGACGTTACTCATGTCTTTAACCAATTAGGTTTGGATGCCAATATGATCGGACAATTTACACCAATTATTATTCAGTATTTAACAAGTCAGGGGGCTGGAAGCAGTTTAGTTGGTGCGTTGCAAGGTCTCTGGAAATAACAATAAGAGAACGGTCCAATATTAAAGGACAAAGAAAATCCAAGCAGAGGATCGGAAGACAAGATTATGTGTGACGTGAGCTATAGGTAAGATACCCCGATAGGGTAATAAAAAAGCCGAGCTAATGCTCGGCCTTTTATTCGCGAACTGATTACTCAGCAGCAGCTTCAACAGCTACTTCTGGGCGGTCAACAAGCTCAATGTAAGCCATTGGAGCTTTATCGCCAGCACGGAAACCACACTTAAGAATACGAGTGTAGCCACCTTGACGTGCAGCAAAACGTGGACCTAATTCGTTAAATAGTTTTGCAACAACTTCGTTATCACGAGTACGTGCAAATGCAAGACGACGGTTAGCAACACTGTCAGTCTTAGCTAGTGTAATCAAAGGCTCAACGACGCGACGCAGCTCTTTCGCTTTTGGCAAAGTAGTCTTGATAACTTCATGACGTACTAAAGAGCTAGCCATGTTGCTGAACATCGCTTTGCGATGACTGCTGTTGCGGTTGAGTTGACGACCACTCTTACGATGGCGCATGACCAAATCCTTCTAACTAATATCGATTAATCTTCAGCGATTGACGCTGGCGGCCAGTTTTCTAGGCGCATGCCCAGAGAAAGACCACGTGATGCAAGCACGTCTTTAATCTCAGTAAGAGATTTCTTACCAAGGTTAGGCGTTTTCAGTAGCTCAACCTCAGTGCGCTGTACTAGATCACCGATGTAGTGAATCGCTTCTGCTTTCAAACAGTTAGCAGAGCGAACTGTTAGTTCAAGATCGTCTACAGGACGCAGTAGGATCGGATCGAATTCTGGCTTCTCTTCCTTCTCCTCAGGAACGCGTACATCACGAAGATCTACGAACGCATCCAACTGTTCAGCAAGAATCGTTGCTGCACGGCGGATAGCTTCCTCAGGTTCTAGAGTACCGTTCGTTTCCATATCGATGACGAGTTTGTCTAAGTCTGTACGTTGCTCAACACGAGCAGCATCAACAGAGTAGGCAATTTTGTCTACTGGGCTGAATGTTGCGTCGACAAGCAAACGACCGATTGGACGTTCATCTTCTTCAGTATGAATACGAGCAGAAGCAGGAACATAACCACGTCCACGTTCTACTTTGATACGCATAGCGATCTCAGCGTTGTCATCAGTGAGATGACAAATAACGTGTTCAGGGTTTACGATCTCTACATCACCATCATGGGTGATGTCACCTGCAACCACAGGGCCCGAGCCTGATTTATTTAATGTAATGAACACTTCATCTTTATTTTCGCCTAAGCGAACAGCCAGTCCTTTCAGGTTAAGAAGAATCTCAAGGATATCTTCTTGTACACCTTCTTTGGTACTGTACTCATGAAGTACGCCTTCAATTTCTACCTCTGTTACGGCACAACCCGGCATAGATGATAAAAGAATTCGGCGAAGTGCATTACCAAGAGTATGGCCGAAACCACGCTCTAATGGCTCAAGAGTTACTTTTGCGTGTGTCGTGCTGACCTGTTCGATATCAACAAGACGTGGCTTAAGAAATTCTGTTACAGAACCCTGCATTGTGTCCTCTCTTTAGTTTAAACCTTACTTAGAGTAAAGCTCGACGATCAATTGTTCGTTGATGTCAGCAGATAGGTCTGAACGTTCAGGCTTACGCTTGAATGTACCTTCCATCTGGCTTGCATCTACTTCAATCCAAGTTGGTTTTTCGCGTTGTTCTGCAACTTCTAGAGCTGCTTTAATGCGAGATTGCTTTTTCGCTTTCTCACGGATTGCAACAACGTCGTTAGCCGCAACATTGAAAGAAGGTACGTTTACAACGCTACCGTTTACTAGGATAGCTTTATGGCTAACTAGCTGACGAGCTTCAGCGCGAGTCGCACCAAAACCCATACGGTAAACTACGTTGTCCAAACGGCCTTCAAGAAGCTGAAGCAGGTTTTCACCTGTGTTGCCTTTTAGGCGAGCAGCTTCTTTGTAGTAGTTACGGAATTGTTTTTCTAGAACGCCATAGATACGACGAACTTTTTGCTTCTCACGAAGCTGAACGCCATACTCAGATAGACGACCGCGACGAGCGCCGTGTACACCTGGTGCGTTATCAATTTTACACTTGGTATCAATCGCACGAACGCCTGACTTAAGGAACAAGTCAGTACCTTCGCGGCGGCTAAGCTTCAGCTTAGGACCCAAATATCTTGCCATGATCTTTCTCCAATGTTCCCAGAAACGTTAAACGCGACGTTTCTTAGGTGGACGACAACCGTTATGAGGGATTGGTGTCGCATCAACGATGTTTGTGATACGGAAACCAGCAGCATTCAGTGCGCGAACTGTAGATTCACGACCTGGACCTGGACCCTTAACCATAACCTCTAGGTTCTTTAGGCCATATTCTTTAGCCATTTCAGCACAACGTTCAGCAGCAACCTGTGCAGCAAACGGTGTTGATTTACGAGAACCGCGGAAACCTGAACCACCAGCAGTAGCCCAAGCTAATGCGTTACCTTGACGGTCAGTGATGGTTACGATTGTGTTGTTGAAAGATGCGTGGATATGCGCTACGCCATCAGCAACTTGCTTGCGTACACGCTTACGTGCGCGAGTTGGTTGTTTAGCCATTGTACTCTACCCTTCCCGATTATTTCTTGATCGGCTTACGCGGACCCTTGCGGGTGCGAGCGTTGGTTTTAGTACGCTGTCCACGTAGTGGTAGACTGCGACGATGACGAAGACCACGGTAACAACCAAGGTCCATAAGACGCTTGATGTTCATGGAAACTTCACGACGAAGATCACCCTCTACAGTGTATTTAGCTACACCATCACGCAGTTGATCGATCTGCTCTTCAGTTAGTTCACTGATCTTAACACTTTCAGCAATACCCACGTCAGCTAGGATAGCTTTTGAACGGGTTTTACCGATGCCGTAGATTGCAGTTAATGCGATCACAGCATGCTTTTGATCAGGAATGTTAATGCCTGCTATACGGGCCACTATTCACTCCTAGTACTTTCTATAAAAGAATTATCCGCAGCAAAGCCCGTCGAGGATACGCTGCGGGATACTACTTCTTTTGCACGCAAAAGGTAGGCCGAGAAATATACTCGACCACCCTTTAATTTTCAAGTAAAAATTTCTGCTTATTAGCCTTGGCGCTGCTTGTGCTTTGGCTCACTGCAAATCACGCGAACGACACCGTTACGCTTGATAACTTTACAGTTACGGCAGATTTTTTTAACGGAAGCACGAACTTTCATTGCTAAACTCCGTAAATCTAACTTAAATGGCGACCGTATTAGCGGCCATAGCCTTTTAAATTTGCCTTTTTCAACACAGAGTCATATTGATTTGACATCAAATGAGTCTGTACCTGTGCCATAAAGTCCATAATAACCACTACTACAATCAGTAATGATGTACCGCCGAAGTAGAAACGTACGTTCCACGCGACCATCATGAACTCAGGGATCAGACAGATAAAGGTAATGTATAACGCACCGGCTAGGGTTAAACGAGTCATTACTTTATCAATGTATCTTGCTGTCTGTTCGCCTGGGCGGATACCGGGTACGAATGCACCTGACTTCTTCAGGTTATCAGCTGTTTCACGTGGGTTGAAAACCAACGCCGTATAAAAGAAACAGAAGAAAATAATCGCTGCGGCATAAAGCATTACATACAATGGTTGACCAGGGCTAAGCGCTAATGATACGTCGGTTAACCAACCGAACCATTGGCTCTCACCATTTTGACCAAACCACTGAGCGAGTGTTCCTGGGAACAAAATAATGCTTGATGCAAAAATTGCAGGTATAACACCAGCCATATTGATTTTTAATGGCAAGTGGGTACTTTGCGCTGCAAAAACTTTACGACCTTGTTGACGTTTTGCGTAGTTAACAACGATACGACGTTGACCACGCTCCATGAAAACAACAAAGTAGATAACAGCAAAAGCTAATACCGCAATCAACAACAGAAGAAGCACATGCAGTTCACCTTGACGCGCTTGCTCGATAGTATGTCCTATTGCCGATGGCAATCCAGCAACAATACCTGCAAATATAAGAATGGAGATACCATTCCCAATCCCTCGCTCTGTAATCTGTTCACCTAACCACATCAAGAACATGGTACCGGTTACTAAACTCACGGTCGCAATCAGGGTAAACATGGTTTGGTCAATAACAACCAGATTGTTGACCATGTTTGGTAGGCCTGTTGCAATACCTATCGCTTGGAATGTTGCAAGTACAAGCGTGCCGTAGCGTGTATATTGGCTTATCTTACGACGGCCTGCTTCACCCTCTTTTTTGAGCTCGGCTAACGCTGGATGAACTACAGTTAGCAACTGGACAACAATTGACGCCGAAATATACGGCATGATGCCCAGTGCTAATATAGATGCACGCTCAAGAGCACCACCAGAGAACATGTTAAACATTTCTATGATGGTACCTTTTTGCTGTTCGAACAAATCGGCAAGTACAGCAGCGTCAATACCAGGAATCGGCACAAAAGAGCCCGCTCGGAATACTAAAAGTGCACCAATTACGAATAATAAGCGCGACTTTAACTCACCTAAGCCGCTCTGAGCACTACGAAAATCTTGTCCTGGTTTCTTAGCCATCTGTACCTCAATCCTCGAGATTATTCCTCGATTTTACCGCCTGCAGCTTCGATTGCAGCTTTAGCGCCTTTAGTCACGCGTAGACCTTTAACAGTCACTGCTTTATTGATCTCGCCAGAAAGAACAACTTTAACGAATTCAATATTCTTCGTTACAAGGTTTGCTGCTTTCAAGCTGTTTAGATCAATAACATCACCCGTTACTTTCGCTAGCTCAGCTAGACGAATTTCAGCAGTCACAAGGCTCTTACGAGAAGTGAAACCGAATTTAGGTAGACGTTGTTTCAGAGGCATCTGACCGCCTTCAAAACCTGGACGAACACCGCCGCCAGAACGTGACTTTTGACCTTTGTGACCACGGCCACCAGTTTTACCAAGGCCAGAACCGATACCACGACCTAAACGCTTCTTAGAAGGCTTAGAACCCGCAGCCGGCGATAGAGTATTCAAATGCATTCTGATTACTCCTCAACTTTAACCATGTAGTAAACCTTGTTGATCATACCGCGTACACACGGTGTATCTTCAAGTTCTACTGTATGGTTGATTTTACGAAGACCTAAACCGCGCAAAGTAGCTTTATGCTTTGGTAGGCGACCAATTGAGCTTTTAGTTTGAGTTACTTTAATCGTTGCCATGTGTTCTTACTCCGAAATCGCTTCAACAGTTAGACCACGTTTAGCTGCAACCATTTCTGGTGACTTAACATCTACTAGAGCATCGATCGTAGCACGAACGATGTTGATAGGGTTCGTAGAACCGTATGCTTTAGATAGAACGTTATGTACGCCGGCAACTTCAAGTACAGCACGCATCGCACCACCGGCGATAACACCTGTACCTTCTGCAGCTGGCTGCATGTAAACTTTAGAGCCCGAGTGGCGACCTTTCACTGGATGGTGAAGAGTGCCTTCGTTAAGTGCGATAGTAAACATGTTACGACGCGCTTTTTCCATTGCTTTTTGAATCGCTGCAGGTACTTCACGTGCTTTGCCGTAACCGAAACCTACACGACCATTACCGTCACCAACAACTGTTAGTGCAGTGAAGCTCATGATTCGACCACCTTTAACCGTTTTAGAAACACGGTTAACTGCGATTAATTTTTCTTGCAAATCATTCGCTTGAACTTGTTGTTCTTTAGCCATCTTCCAACCCTACCTTAGAATTTCAGACCAGCTTCGCGAGCAGATTCTGCTAGCGCGGCTACTCGACCGTGGTATTGGAAACCAGAACGATCAAACGCAACTGACGATACGCCTTTTTCAAGCGCACGCTCAGCAACAGTTTTACCTACTGCTTTTGCTGCATCGATGTTACCAGTATTCTTCACTTGCTCACGGATCGCTTTTTCTACAGTAGAAGCTGCGGCGATAACCTCAGAGCCATTAGCTGCAATCACTTGAGCGTACACGTGACGAGGAGTACGGTGTACTACTAGGCGAGTTGCACCCAGTTCTGCAATCTTACGACGTGCGCGTGTAGCACGACGGATGCGAGATGCTTTCTTATCCATAGTGTTACCTTACTTCTTCTTAGCTTCTTTAGTACGCACATTTTCATCTGCGTAACGAATACCTTTACCTTTATAAGGCTCAGGCGCGCGGTAAGAACGAATGTCAGCCGCAACTTGACCAACTTCTTGCTTATCACAACCAGTTAGGACAATTTCAGTTTGGCTTGGACATTCGGCTTTAACACCCGCTGGCAACTCGTGCTCAACTGGGTGAGAGAAGCCTAGAGTTAGACCTACAGCGTTGCCTTTCATAGCAGCACGGTAACCTACACCCTTAAGAACGAGCTTCTTAGTAAAGCCTTCAGTAACACCAACAACCATATTGTTCACTAGTGCACGAGCAGTACCTGCTTGAGCCCAAGCGTTTGCGATTCCCTCACGAGGACCGAACGTTAGGTTGTTTTCTTCCTGTGCGATCACGACGCCAGTATGAACTACACGAGATAGTTCACCTTTAGGACCTTTAACCGTGATCTCTTGGCCGTTTAGTTTCACCTCTACGCCAGCTGGAATAGCGACAGGTGCTTTAGCAACACGAGACATGTTCTACTCCTATTTATTAAGCTACGTAGCAAATGATTTCACCGCCAAGACCTGCTTTACGTGCAGCGCGGTCTGACATGAGACCCTTGGAAGTGGAAACAACAGCAACACCAAGACCGCCCATCACTGATGGTAGTTCGTCTTTCTTCTTATAAACACGAAGACCTGGACGAGACACGCGCTTGATTTGCTCGATTACTGGTTTAGCTTGGAAGTACTTAAGAGTAACTTCTAGCTCAGGTTTTGCTTCGCCTTCAACAGCGAAGTCTGCGATATAACCTTCAGCTTTAAGTAGTGCAGCAATTGCAACTTTAAGCTTTGAAGAAGGCATTTTAACAGCAACTTTGTTTGCTGCCTGACCGTTACGAATACGGGTCAGCATATCCGAAATCGGATCTTGCATGCTCATAAACTTTACTCCAAATGATTAAGTGGCAATTACCAGCTGGCCTTACGAAGTCCAGGAATCTCGCCTTTCATGCAAGCTTCACGAACTTTAATACGGCTCAGACCGAATTTACGTAGGAAACCGTGTGGACGACCAGTTTGGTTGCAACGGTTGCGCTTACGTGATGCACTCGAATCACGTGGAAGTGATTGCAGTTTAAGAACTGCATTCCAACGATCTTCTTCAGATGCGTTTACATCGCTGATGATAGCTTTAAGTGTTGCACGCTTTTCTGCGTACTGAACTACTAGCTTGGCACGTTTTACT
The DNA here is from genome assembly GCF_009904895.1 of Vibrio sp. V31_P5A7T61. Taxonomy (NCBI): domain Bacteria; kingdom Pseudomonadati; phylum Pseudomonadota; class Gammaproteobacteria; order Vibrionales; family Vibrionaceae; genus Vibrio; species Vibrio sp. V31_P5A7T61. The sequence goes on along the minus strand of NZ_WXWI01000057.1, from coordinate 112,356 downwards.
TCACGTGCTTTCATTGATTGTTTAGCCATAACAGTAACCCTTCACCTTACTTACGGAATGGGAAGTTAAAGGCAGCCAGCAGAGCACGGCCTTCCTCATCGGTACCAGCAGACGTCGTGATAGTGATATCAAGACCGCGTACACGATCGACTTTATCGTAGTCGATTTCCGGAAAGATGATTTGCTCGCGAACGCCCATGCTGTAGTTACCGCGTCCGTCAAAAGACTTAGCGCTAACACCACGGAAATCTCGTACACGTGGTAGAGCGATAAAAATCAAACGCTCTAAGAAATCCCACATGCGCTCGCCACGCAAGGTTACTTTACAACCAATTGGGTAGCCTTCACGGATTTTGAAACCAGCTACAGATTTGCGAGCTTTAGTGATAAGTGGCTTTTGACCAGAGATGGTCGCCATATCAGAAGCTGCGTTTTCTAGTAGTTTCTTATCGTTGATTGCTTCACCAACGCCCATATTGAGGGTGATTTTCTCAATTCTAGGGACTTGCATGACGCTTGTGTAACCGAACTGTTTGGCCAGTTCAGCGACTACAGACGACTTGTAGTAATCATGCAGTTTCGCCATAGTAGAACTCCAAATTACTCTATTAGTTAGAAACGATTTCGTTGTTAGACTTAAAGAAACGAACTTTCTTACCATCTTCGAAACGGAAACCGATACGGTCCGCTTTACCGGTTGCTGCATTAAAGATCGCAATGTTAGATGCATCAATCGCTGCTTCTTGCTCTACGATACCACCTTGGATACCAAGCGCAGGAACTGGCTTTTGATGTTTCTTAACTAGATTGATACCTTCAACGATAACTTTACCAGTTGTTAGAACCTTAGTTACTTTACCTTTCTTGCCTTTGTCTTTCCCAGCAAGAACGATCACTTCGTCATTACGACGGATTTTAGCTGCCATTTTTTGCCGCTCCTTACAGAACTTCAGGTGCTAGTGACACAATCTTCATGAATTTCGCGTTACGAAGCTCACGAGTCACTGGACCAAAGATACGTGTACCGATTGGTTGCTCGGTATTGTTGTTTAGCAATACGCAAGCATTACGGTCGAAGCGAATGACAGAACCGTCTGGACGACGTACGCCTTTACGGGTGCGAACTACCACCGCCTTCAATACATCACCTTTTTTCACTTTACCGCGAGGAATTGCTTCTTTCACAGTAACTTTGATGATGTCGCCAACATGGGCGTAACGACGGTGAGAGCCACCCAGAACCTTAATACACATTACGCTGCGAGCGCCTGAGTTATCAGCTGCGTCCAGCATACTTTGCATTTGGATCATGTTAGTGCTCCGCTAAATATTAAAAAAACTAGACCCATCTCGGGTCGGGCTGCCTCTTTAAAGGGACGCGAATTGTACCACCCTTTTTTGTGATTGGGTAGTCAAAAAACAAGCGGCCCCAAAAATAATCGGGGCCGCTGTATTCGCATTAAAAGCTCAATTAAATTTTCGCTTTTTCTACTATTTTTACCAAAGTCCAAGACTTAGTCTTAGACAATGGACGACACTCACGGATTTCAACGGTATCGCCTGCGCCACACTCGTTGTTTTCATCATGTGCGTGTACTTTAGTCGTGCGACGAACGAATTTACCGTAAATTGGGTGCTTCACGAAACGTTCGATAGCAACAACGATAGATTTGTCCATCTTGTCACTGATAACACGACCTTGTTGGGTACGAATTTTATCGCTCATTATGCGCCTGCCTTCTCAGTCAAAACAGTTTTCACACGTGCGATATCACGACGGACAGCTTTCAGAGTATGAGTTTGCTGAAGTTGACCAGTCGCCGCTTGCATGCGCAAGTTGAACTGCTCTTTCAATAAACCTAGTAGCTCTGCATTAAGCTCTTCAACGTTTTTCTCGCGTAGATCTTGTGCTTTCATCACATCACCTGCTTAGTTACAAATGTAGTCTTGAATGGCAGTTTACGTGCCGCTAGGCGGAACGCTTCACGAGCCAATTCTTCAGGTACACCATCAACTTCGTACATCACCTTGCCAGGTTGGATTTGGGCTACCCAGTACTCAACGTTACCTTTACCCTTACCTTGACGAACTTCAAGTGGTTTTTCTGTGATTGGTTTGTCTGGGAAAACACGGATCCAGATTTTACCTTGACGCTTAATGTGACGTGTCATAGCACGACGTGCCGCTTCGATTTGACGAGCAGTTAGACGACCACGGCCTACAGCTTTCAAACCAAAGGTGCCGAAGCTTACTTCAGTACCTTTTGCTAGACCACGGTTACGACCTGTATGAACCTTACGGAACTTGGTACGTTTAGGTTGTAGCATCTGTCGACTCCTTACTTACGGCCTTTGCGCTGCTTCTTAGGCTTGTCAGCCTTTGGCTCTACTGCGTTAGCAGCTGGCATACCGCCTAGGATTTCACCTTTGAAGATCCAGACTTTAACACCAATCACACCATAGGTAGTGTGAGCCGAAGAAGTTGCGTAATCAATGTCAGCACGTAGAGTGTGTAGAGGCACACGGCCTTCACGATACCACTCAGAACGTGCAATTTCAGCGCCGCCTAAACGGCCACTTACTTCCACTTTGATACCTTTAGCGCCTAGACGCATAGCGTTTTGTACCGCGCGCTTCATAGCACGACGGAACATAACACGACGCTCTAGTTGAGACGCGATGCTATCAGCCACTAGCTGACCGTCTAGCTCAGGTTTACGTACCTCAGAAATATTAATCTGAGCTGGTACACCTGCAATCTTCGCTACTGCTGCGCGTAGCTTCTCAACGTCTTCACCTTTCTTACCGATAACAACGCCTGGGCGAGCAGTGTGAATAGTCACACGGATGCTCTTAGCAGGACGCTCGATAACGATGCGTGATAGAGACGCTTTTGCCAATTCCTTAGTGAGGTATTGACGTACCTTGAAGTCGCCGTCTAGGTTGTCAGCGAAATCTTTGGTATTAGCAAACCATGTAGCATTCCAAGGCTTAACGATGCCTAGACGAATACCATTAGGATGTACTTTCTGACCCATTGCTTACTCTCCTAGTCTTTTAGCGGTCTGCGACAACAATAGTGATGTGGCTTGAACGCTTCAAGATACGATCCGCACGACCTTTTGCACGAGGCATAATACGCTTCATGGTTGGGCCCTCATCTACGAAGATTTTAGCGACACGTAGGTCGTCAATGTCAGCACCTTCGTTGTGCTCCGCGTTAGCGATTGCTGACTCTAGAACTTTCTTAATAAGTTCAGCCGCTTTTTTGTTGCTGAACGTTAACGTTTCTAGAGCTTGGTCAACTGACTTACCACGAATTTGATCTGCAACTAAGCGAGCTTTCTGAGGCGAAATGCGAGCAAAGTTATGTTTAGCGAATGCTTCCATCATCTACTCCTTAACGCTTCTTAGCTTTCTTATCCGCAGCATGGCCGCGGTAAGTGCGAGTTGGGGCAAATTCACCCAGTTTGTGACCGATCATCTCGTCAGTTACAAAAACTGGAACGTGTTGACGACCATTATGGACAGCGATGGTCAAACCGATCATTGTTGGAATGATCATTGAACGACGGGACCAAGTCTTAATAGGCTTTTTGTCTCCGCTTTCCACCGCTTTCTCTACCTTCTTCAGCAAGTGTAGGTCAATAAATGGACCTTTCTTGAGAGAACGTGGCATGGCGATTCCTCTTTAAATAGATTACTTATTACGACGACGTACGATGTACTTGTCAGTGCGTTTGTTGCTACGAGTTTTGTAGCCTTTCGTTGGTACGCCCCATGGAGATACAGGATGACGACCACCAGAAGTACGGCCTTCACCACCACCATGTGGGTGATCAACAGGGTTCATTACTACACCACGTACGGTTGGACGTACGCCGCGCCAGCGTGAAGCACCCGCTTTACCAAGCTCACGTAGCATGTGCTCAGAGTTACCAACTTCACCGATTGTTGCACGGCCTTCAGAAAGTACTTTGCGCATTTCGCCAGAACGTAGACGGATAGTAACGTATGCACCGTCGCGAGCGACAAGTTGAGCATACGCACCAGCAGAACGAGCTAGCTGTGCACCTTTACCCGGAGTTAACTCAACGTTATGAATCGTTGAACCAACAGGGATGTTGCGCAATGGCAGGGTGTTACCTGCTTTGATTGGCGCATCAACACCAGACTGGATAGTATCACCAGCTTGGAGGCCTTTAGGTGCAATAATGTAACGACGTTCACCATCTGCGTATAATACGAGAGCGATGTTTGCGCTACGGTTTGGATCGTATTCTAGACGTTCAACTTTCGCTGGGATACCGTCTTTAGTACGTTTGAAGTCAATCAAACGATAGTGTTGTTTATGACCACCACCGATATGACGTACTGTGATACGACCGTTGTTGTTACGACCACCATTCTTAGAGTTTTTCTCTAGAAGAGGTGCGTATGGCTTACCCTTGTGGAGGTCAGCGTTAACAACTTTAACAACGTGACGACGACCAGGGGAAGTCGGCTTACATTTAACAATAGCCATTATTCAACTACTCCTGTTATTCCGCGCCGCCAACAAAGTCAAGATCTTGACCTTCTTTCAAAGTCACATACGCTTTTTTAACGTCGCTGCGGCGACCTTGGCGTAGACCTTGACGTTTGGTCTTACCCTTAAGAATAAGAGTATTTACAGACTTAACTTCAACTTCAAATAGCTTTTCTACAGCTGCTTTGATCTCTTTCTTAGTTGCATCTTTTGCTACTTTGAAAACGATCGTGTTCGCTTTTTCAGCAGCCATAGTGGCTTTTTCAGAGATGTGCGGTGCACGTAGAACTTTTAGTAGACGCTCTTCACGGATCATGCCAGCATCTCCTCAACTTGCTTAACTGCAGCAGCAGTCATTAGAACCTTGTCAAATGCGATTAGGCTCACTGGATCAATACCAGTTACGTCACGCACGTCAACTTTGTACAGGTTACGAGCAGCTAAGAATAGATTCTCGTCTACTTCGCCAGTCACGATAAGAACATCGTTCAGCTCAAGTTCTTTCAACTTAGCCGCTAGCTCTTTCGTTTTTGGTGCTTCAACCGAGAAGTTATCAACAACGATTAAACGCTCTTGACGAACTAACTCAGAAAGAATGCTTTTCATAGCGCCGCGGTACATTTTTTTGTTTACTTTAACGCTGTGATCTTGTGGTTTCGCAGCAAAAGTAACACCACCTGTACGCCAGATTGGGCTACGGATTGTACCAGCACGTGCACGGCCAGTACCTTTTTGACGCCATGGCTTAGCGCCACCGCCAGAAACTTCTGAACGTGTCTTTTGAGCACGAGTACCTTGACGAGCACCTGCTGCATACGCAACAACTACTTGATGTACAAGAGCTTCGTTGAACTCACGTCCGAAAGTAGTTTCGGAAACAGTTAGTGCGTTAGCACCTTTAACCATCAATTCCATTACTTACTCCTAGACGTTATGCTTTAATAGCTGGTTTGACGATCACGTTAGCGCCAGTTGCACCTGGGACTGCACCTTTAATAAGAAGCAGATTGCGCTCAGCGTCAACACGTACGATCTCTAGGTTTTGAGTCGTTACACGCTCAGCACCCATGTGACCTGCCATTTTTTTGCCTTTAAATACGCGACCTGGAGTTTGACATTGGCCAATTGAACCAGGAGCACGGTGAGACAAAGAGTTACCGTGAGTCATATCTTGAGTACGGAAGTTCCAGCGCTTAACAGCACCTTGGAAGCCTTTACCTTTCGATGTACCAGTAACGTCTACTTTCTTAATTTCGTTGAACAGTTCAACAGTCAGTTCAGCACCAACTTCGAACTCTTCGCCGTTTTCTAAACGGAATTCCCAAAGACCGCGACCAGCTTCTACACCTGCTTTCGCAAAGTGACCAGCTTCTGGCTTAGTTACGCGGTTAGCTTTCTTAGTTCCAGCTGTTACTTGAATAGCAGCATAGCCGTCAGTCTCAAGAGTTTTCACTTGAGAAACACGGTTCGCTTCAACCTCAACAACAGTTACTGGGATAGAAACGCCTTCTTCAGTAAATACGCGGGTCATACCCACTTTACGTCCGACTAGACCAATCATTCTTCTAATCTCCCTTAACCTAGGCTGATTTGAACATCAACACCAGCAGCAAGATCAAGACGCATAAGTGCATCAACAGTCTTGTCAGTTGGTTCAACGATGTCGATCAGACGCTTGTGAGTACGAATTTCGTACTGGTCACGTGCATCTTTGTTTACGTGTGGAGAGATAAGAACAGTGAAACGCTCTTTACGAGTAGGCAGTGGAATTGGACCACGAACCTGTGCGCCGGTACGCTTAGCTGTTTCAACGATTTCCGCTGTAGAAGCATCGATTAGTTTGTAATCGAAAGCTTTAAGGCGGATACGGATGCGTTGGTTCTGCATGAGACAGAGCTCCAATAAGTAAAAATTACACAAACAATATCGCCATTCGAACCTGCCATGGCGGGTGAATGTCGATTGATTTATGTGAAACCGTAGTACCCCGATTGGGCACATTGTCAGCTAATTAAATTAACTAAAGCTAATCCTATTAACTGCGAACATAAGCTGAGTATACGTTACCTCACCTGTGTTGCCACAAGCTTGCTCCTCGCTGCTCATTGGTTCACAACTGGCTTAACCAGTGGGGGTGCATTATACAGATCACAGATTGACTTGCAAGGGGGTGTTGGAAAAATAAACGAATGAGGCGAGAAACAAGAAACCTAGGTCAGTAGACCTAGGTTTCTTAACGATGACATCAGCATAAACATTAAACGTTATTGCGTTGACGGACCGCTTCAAATAAGCAAATCCCGGTCGCGACTGAGACATTTAAGCTGGAAACACTGCCTGCCATTGGGATTTTGATTAGATCATCACAAGTATCACGAGTTAAACGGCGCATACCATCGCCTTCAGCTCCCATGACAATCGCTAACGGACCAGTCAGCTTGCTATGATAAAGATCATGCGTCGCCTCGCCCGCTGTGCCAACAAACCAAACACCTTGCTCTTGTAGAGCACGCATCGTGCGCGCTAAGTTGGTCACACGCACTAAAGGAACGGTTTCTGCAGCACCACAAGCGACCTTACTTACCGTGGCCGTCATCGGTGCTGAACGATCTTTAGGGACAATCACCGCCGCCACACCAGCAGCATCTGCATTACGCAAACACGCACCTAAGTTATGCGGATCGGTCACGCCATCCAGTACTAGCAGCAACGGTTGTTCATGCTGACTTAATATTGCGTCTAGATCATGTTCGTTTAACGCTTTAGCTGGCTTGACTTTGGCTATCAACCCTTGGTGATTAGCACCTTGAGCTTTGTCATCCAGTGCCTTACGCCCCATCTCCTGAATGGATAGCCCTAAACGCTGCAACTCATTCAATACCGGAAGTAGCCGATCATCTTGACGACCTTTCAAAACATACACTTCAATGATACGGGCTGGCTCACGCTGCATCACAGCGTTGACCGAATGAATGCCGTAAATCAGTTCATTACTCATTACTTACCTATTTCGTTTTTGTCCGGCTCTTTGCCGTTTTAGAACGAGATTTCGCTTTACTGGCTTTATCAGACTTAGCGCGTTTACTTTTCGCTGAATCTGCGCTCTCTGATTTATCTGGACGCTTGGTTGGCTCAACCATTGGAACGGCTTTTCCACCACGCGTGCCCGCTTTTTTACTCTTGGCTTTTGCTTGCGCTTCTACTGCCCGCTTTTTGGCCGTTTTACCTTCGCCGCGTAGCTTACGACTTGTTTCGACTAATTCAAAGTCAATTTGTCGATCATCCAGATTCACCGATAATACTTTCACTTTCACCGCATCACCCAAACGATAAATATTACCGAATGACTCACCAATCAAACGTTGACCGATAGGATCAAACTGATAATAGTCATTAGCCAAATTGGAGATGTGAACCAAACCATCGATATGTAATTCAGTGAGTCGAACAAAAAAACCAAATCCAGTCACATTGGCAATCACACCATCAAGCTCTTCACCGACATGATCTTGCATGTACTCGCACTTCAGCCAATCAGACACTTCTCGTGTTGCATCATCAGCACGGCGCTCGGTCATTGAACACTGTTGTCCATAAAAGTCCATCTCTTCAAACGAGTAGTGATAGCCTCCGGTTGGTGTCCAGCGATCTTGGGTCTGATGTTGTTCTTTCGCTATCAAATATTTGATTGCACGGTGTAAAAGTAAATCTGGATAGCGGCGGATTGGAGAAGTAAAGTGCGCATAACGTTTTAATGCCAGACCAAAGTGACCTGCGTTATGGGCGTTATAGACAGCCTGCTTCATTGAGCGCAGTAGCATGGTTTGAATCAGCTCTTTATCTGCACGCTCACCGATTTGTTTCATCAGATTGGCGTAATCGGTTGGCGATGGCTCAAGCCCACCACTCAAGTCGAGTCCTAGTTCGCCCAAGAAGTCTCTAAAGCCCATTAAACGTTCTTCACCTGGTGGCTCATGCACTCGGAACAGAGCGGCTTCCTTGGCTTTTTCGACTAGCGATGCTGAGGCAATATTGGCAAGGATCATACACTCTTCAATCAGCTTATGAGCATCGTTACGGATCACTGGCTCAATGCTTTCGATCTTACGCTGGGCATTAAAGATAAATTTGGTTTCTACCGTTTCAAATTCAATCGCACCACGTTGATCACGAGCCGTTTTCAGCACCTGATACATGTTATGTAACTGTTCAAGATGAGGCACGACCGCTTGGTAGCGCTCACGCAGTTCTTCATCACCCTGCAAAATATCGTTAACTTTGGTATAGGTTAGTCGAGCATGAGAACTCATCACCGCTTCATAATGCTGATAATCAATGAGTTTGCCGCCATCAGAGATCGTCATTTCACACACCATGCATAACCGATCGACTTGTGGGTTGAGCGAGCACAGTCCGTTAGATAAAACTTCCGGCAACATGGGGACCACTTGCGATGGGAAATACACGGAGTTACCACGATTGGTCGCCTCTTTATCCAAGGCGCTGCCAGGACGGACATAATAGCTCACGTCGGCGATGGCTACCCATAAACGCCAGCCCCCCTCTTTTCTAGCTTCACAATACACAGCATCATCAAAGTCACGGGCATCTTCCCCATCAATAGTCACCAAAGGCAATTGCCGTAAATCGACTCGACCTTGTTTGGCCTCTTCAGGGACTTCTTCTTTGAGTCCACTGACTTGCTTTAAGACTTCATCAGGCCATTCATGGGGAATTTGATGGGTGCGAATAGCGATTTGAGTCTCCATACCCGGTGCCATACTTTCACCCAGTACTTCTACAACCTTACCCATCATGCCTCGGGTACGAGTGCCACGATCGGTTACTTCAATCACCACCACATTACCCATCCGAGCGCCTTCGCGGTGTTCGGTTGGGATTAAAATATCTTTATGGATGCGCGAGTCATCCGGCACCACATACGAATAACCTTGTTCAAGGAAAAAACGCCCGACAATTTGTGCATTACGAGCTTCAAGGATACGAACCAAGCGCCCTTCTTTTCGGCCTCGTTTGTCGGTGCCAGTTGGCTGCACTAATACAAAGTCACCATGAATCAAGGTGCGCATTTGGTGGTGCGGCAGTAAAATATCGTTTTCTTTGTTTAGACCACCCTCTGGGCGAACCCAGCCATGGCCATCTTTATGACCAATAACATGGCCTTTAATCATTTCCAGTTTTTCTGGTAGGGCGTAACATTGACGACGCGTAAACACCAATTGACCATCTCGCTCCATCGCTCTGAGGCGGCGACGTAGACCTTCGTAATGATCCTCACCCGATAATTCAAGGGCGGCAAACAGATCGTTACGGTTCATGGGGACATTGGCTTTGGTTAGGAATTCTAAAATATATTCACGACTTGGGATCGGGTTATCGTAGTTATCGGCTTCGCGATCCGCAAACGGATCAGTATGGGTAGTATCAGACATAGGCAGACCTGCTTTTCTAGGAAGGTACATAAAGTATATCCTACTGTGTTCTTAAGCTTAATAGCTAATCCCAACCGGCAGAAGCGCAACAACTTTGTGTATTACGTGACCGGAATCAAGTTGTCACAATAAATAACGAAGAGTTGAATCGTGTGTATGATGACAGGATGTTGAGAGAAAGTGGTAAAGCGAGCGTTAAACGCTAAGTAGGAAATAATAAGATAGGATTGAGTATTAATAATATTCTATATCTATCACTTACTGCATGACAATCATCCAGCAAGCGACAGAATGATAGAGAAAAAAGCTAAGATAAACAAGCTTTATTTACCAGAAGCTGCCTCGGCGCTTTGCTCGAGCAATGATATTTTCTGGCATCCTCATTTCTAATCCTTGTCGCAGCAAGGTAATTCGATTATGAGTTCGCTGATCGGCAGTCACGGAATTGTATAACCAACGATAGGCATCTTCATAATCTAACGGGCTACCATGATCGCGTAATAACAGCTCAGCAAGATGAATCCGAGCATTAAGATTGCCCATCGCCGCCGCTTCACGAAGATACGGAATGGCTCGCTCTCTATCTTGCTGAACTAACGTGCCTCGCGAATAATAACGACCAAGCTGTTCTAGGGCACTGGCTAATCCTTGATGGGCAGCATTTTCCATATAATATAAGCCCAGCTCAACATCTTGTTCAACGCAAACGCCCCACGCCAGCATATCACCATATAAAAACTCGTACGCAGGCAGACTGATCCGAGTTGCACGAGCAACAATGTCCTCAACCAACTGGCAGCGATCGGCTTTCAGTCGCTCCAAGTGTTGGTTCTGTTCAATCAGTTTGATTAGCTCAGCTTCAGAATAAATCGGCACAGGCTCTTTAACATCCGCCACGTTGGCGTGACCGAAGGAAGAGTGAAATGCGAATAATATAGAAGCGGCTACCGTACGTAGCTTCATACTTGCACTCTTGGTTGAATCCGATAGCCATACTAGTATAGCGCGACAGCGCGCAAGGGCTCGGCTTGATTCTTGTATCGGCAGCCCTAGCATTCACTTTAGGATAAATTGCCTCTTTGCGGCAACTTTTTGCCACCAAGACTAAGAGTATGAAGAATGAGGCATAAAAAAAGCTGGCGAAGCGCCAGCTTTTTAAATAGAGAAATCGTCAAGCGAATCAAAAAATCACACGTTAAATGGGTGTACTTTGATGATCGTTTCGTTACGGTCTGGGCCCGTTGAAATAATATCAATTGGCACGCCCGTTAACTCTTCAATGCGTTTAATGTAATTAATCGCCGCTTGAGGTAATGATTCTATTGATGTCGCGCCAAAAGTATTTTCTGACCAACCTGGCATGGTTTCGTAAATAGGCGTCACCGCCTCGAAAGCATCTGCTGCCATTGGTGATACCTGTGCAACAGAACCATCCGGCATTTGATAACCCGTACAGATTTTTAGCTCTTCCAGTCCATCAAGTACATCTAACTTAGTTAAGCAAAAGCCAGTGACTGAGTTGATTTGAATCGCACGGCGCATAGCCACCGCATCAAACCAACCACAACGACGTTTACGACCCGTCGTCGCGCCAAATTCATGACCTTTAGTACCTAAGTGGTTACCTACTTCATCATCCAATTCTGTTGGGAATGGACCCGCACCAACACGAGTACAGTAGGCTTTTGCAATACCTAAGATATAACCTAGATGACGAGGACCAAAGCCTGAACCAGCAGCCACACCACCAGCGGTCGTGTTAGAAGACGTTACATAAGGATAAGTACCGTGGTCAATATCCAACAGCGTACCTTGTGCACCTTCAAACATGATCTTGTCGCCACGCTTGCGGGCTGCATCCAATTCATCCGTCACATCGATGACCATAGAGGTCAACAATTCAGCGTATCCTTGAACTTGAGCTAAGACGTCGTCATAGCTCACTGGATCTACTTTATAAAAATGCTCTAGCTGGAAGTTATGGAATTCCATGACTTCTTTAAGTTTTTCAGCAAAGGAAACCATGTTGAACAAATCGCCAACACGCAGACCACGACGCGCCACTTTATCTTCATAAGCAGGACCAATGCCGCGACCTGTGGTACCAATGGCTTTTTTGCCACGAGCCAGTTCACGCGCTTGATCAAGAGCGATATGATAAGGAAGAATCAAAGGACAAGCTTCAGAAATAAACAGACGCTCCTTAACAGGAATGCCACGCTCTTCAAGCGGTGTCATCTCTTTGATTAATGCATCGGGTGACAGAACCACGCCATTACCAATGATGCATTTTACGTTGTTGCGGAGAATACCGGACGGAATTAAGTGAAGAACGGTTTTTTCACCGTCGATGACTAGAGTATGTCCAGCGTTATGGCCACCTTGATAGCGAACCACATATTTGGCATCTTCTGTTAAAAGGTCAACTATCTTGCCTTTACCTTCGTCACCCCACTGGGTGCCTAGAACGACTACGTTATTTCCCATCTTTCCAAGTCTGATTGCTAGTTAAAAAAGGATTCTAGCACCGAATCCTTCGACTTGCAGTTATTTTTTAAACGCGTGGCAATTGCCACGCGCCAGTAGTGAGACACTGATGAAAATCAACCTGACACTCAGAAGGCATCTCCGCGTTTATTCATCAGCATAAATTTTTACCGAACAAACCCCATCACGATCAATCGCCGCGCGATACATGCCGGAACTGTTCATCGCAAAGTGAATGTGGCCCTGTTGATCAATAGCGATCAATCCGCCCTCTCCTCCCACTTGCTTGAGTTCACCTTGAATGACCGTCTCACAGGCGGTGACGAGGTCTTGTTGCAGATACCGCATTCGAGCGGCGACTTCTCCCGCTACCTGATAGCGAATAAAATATTCACCCACTCCAGTGGCTGAGATAGCCACATTACCATTTTCAGCCAGCGTACCTGCGCCAATGATCGGCGAATCCCCGACGCGTCCATAGCGCTTGTTGCTGATGCCACCTGTACTGGTCGCCGCCGCCAAATTACCCTGTTGATCGAGCGCAACCGCACCCACGGTGCCATATTTCTTATCATCTGGATAAACCGATTCAGATAACGCCGTTTGATCACTGGCTTTCATGGCTAATAATTGCTCATAACGTCGCTCAGTAAAAAAATAGTCCTGTTCGGTATACGTATGCCCCTGCGCAAAAGCAAAGGCTTCTGCGCCTTCCCCAATCAAAAATACATGCTCACTGTGCAACAGCACATCTCTCGCCAGAACAACCGGATTTTTGATGTGTTTTACCCCAGCAATCGCGCCAACGCGCCGTTGTTGACCATCCATCACCGCGGCATCCATCTCAACCATTTCTTGATGAGTCAAGACGGAGCCTTTGCCAGCATTAAACAACGGCGAATCTTCAAGTAAAGTAACAGCAGCGACAACCGCATCTAGCGCATCGCCGCCTTGCTCTAAGTGCTGATGTCCCGCGCGCACCGCCGCCTCTAAGGTTTGGGTTATTTCTTGCTGCAGTGAAGCGCTCATCTGCTCACGCAAGATAGTGCCAGCTCCGCCATGAATGGCGATTGCAAAAGGTGATTTCATCGTAGAGTTCCTTTAAAAAAAGCGCTAACCGCAGAACAGTTAACGCTTTCAATATCGACAAACTTACACGATTTCCGAATACCAATCGGTCTTAGCCGCTCGTTTCCATCGTAATAAGTTATCTTTGGCTATCGATTAATGAGAGCCGCAGCTACCGCCACCACAGCAGCCTTCTTTTTCTTGTCCATGATGGTGATGACCTTCGCCACCGCAGCAACCATCGTGATCGTGGTCATGCCCATGGTCGTGACCACAGCCACCAGCATGATGAATGTGACCATGCTCAAGCTCTTCAGCTGTCGCTTCACGTAGCGCAATCACTTCAACATCAAACGTCAAGGTCTGGCCGGCTAACATGTGGTTACCATCAACCACCACTTCATCACCATCGACTTCGGTGATCTCAACAGGGATAGGACCTTGATCGGTATCAGCTAAGAAACGCATACCGACTTCCAACTCATCCACACCTTGGAAAACATCCGCAGGAACACGTTGTACTAGCGCATCACTGTGTTCACCGTAAGCATCTTCTGGTGCGACAGTAGCGCTAAATTTATCACCGATAACTTTACCTTCTAGCTCACGCTCAAGACCAGTGATTAGGTTGTTGTGACCATGTAGATACTCCAGTGGGGCTTCCACTGTTGATTGGTCTACGACCACGCCATCTTCCATTTTTACTTGGTAGGCAATGCTCACAACCATGTTTTTTTCAATTTTCATAACGGCTCCAAGGAGGTTGGTTTTGTTTTGCTCATCTCAGATTAAGAGAGATGAGCAATATTATGAAGATTATACACTGAAACTCAATTATTCTGGTTTAAAAATCCCAATCATTTGCTCAGTAGCATGTTGGCTTTTTTCTACCGATTGCGGTTTACGTTGCTCTGCGTAATCACATTCTACACACTCAACCAGCTCAATATTATTCTCTATCCACCAGCGCAGTGTGTCTTGTGTTTTACAATTTGGGCAACTGGCTCCAGCAATAAAACGTTTTTTTGTGCTCACTATTTCGTCCTACGTTTTTCCCAATAATCACGAGCTTGACGATCATTTGCCATCTCTCGTCCAAAAATCTCTTCCAGCTCTTTACGAGCCGCTTTAGTCCGTAACGTTAAGTTTTTATCATCACTGTGCTGCGGCAATAATTCTTTAAGCATCGTGACATCCAACCGCCGAAAGTGCGCTTCTGCTCGTTTCGCTTGATAAGGGTGCATGCCTAATTGCACAAGCACTTGGCGGCCTAAATCTAAAGCGCCAAGAAACGTCTCTCGAGAATGCCCTGCGATACCGTGGCTTAATAATTGATAGGCCTCTACCCGACTTCGCGCCCGTGCTAAGATTTTTAATTGTGGGAAGTGCTGTTGACACAAAGTCACAATCCGCATCACTTCATCGGGTTCATCGGTACAGATCACTATCGCCTCTGCCTGTGCAGCCCCCGCAGAGCGCAACAGTTCAAGGTGGGTCGCATCGCCATAAAACACCTTATAACCATATTTACGCAGCAGTTTAATTTGGCTGGCATCACTCTCTAATACGGTAATTTTAATCTTATTGGCGTACATTAATCGGCCAACGATCTGTCCAAAGCGGCCAAAACCAGCGATGATCACTTGCGGAGTTTGATGGCCAATCGTGTTGTCAGGCTCCTCTTCAGGGCTATTTAACGTCTGGCTATAATAGAAGGTTTGGAGTTTGAGCAATAATGGGGTCGTCATCATCGAGACACTGATCACTAAAACCAGCAACGCTGACTGACTAGCCGTGAATAATTGCCCCTCCGTCGCGGCCGTCAAAATGACAAAACCAATTTCTCCGCCTTGACTCAAAATCAACGCGCTGCGACTGCGTGCTTTCGAACGCACTTTAGCTAGACGCGCTAAACCATACATGATCGCCATTTTGACACTGATTAGCCCGATCACCAGCAGACTGACCAACCACCACTCCTGCCACAGTAAGGCGATATTAACCGACATGCCCACGGCGATAAAAAATAGCCCCAACAGTAAGCCTTTAAAAGGCTCAATGGCTGTACTTAACTCATGACGAAACTCACTTTCCGCAAGCAGCATACCTGCCAGAAAAGCCCCTAAGGCCATCGACAAACCCAGCTTTTCCATCAATAAGGCAATCGCAATCACCAACAACAGTGAGGCTACGGTAAATAGCTCGCGCACCTGGCTATTCACCACCCACCGAAATAAAGGCTGCAATAGGAAATGCCCAGCCATTAATAGCCCTGCTACCCCTGCCAACATCCACATTAATGGTAAGCTGTCACCCGTTGTTTGGCCGGCAAAAATGGCCACTAAAGCGAGCGTTGGAATAACCGCTAAATCTTGAAACAGCGACACGGCAAATACCGTGCGTCCCGTATCACTTAAGGTTAACCGCATTTCATCAATGGTACGTAGCGCTATTGCCGTCGATGATTGAGCAAGAATCAACCCAACCGTGATACTCACTGGCCAAGAGAAACCGTACATCCATAAACCGCTCGCGAGCACGCTACTGGTGATTAACATCTGTGACCCACCTTGCCCAAGGATCGGTCCTTTCATTTGCCACAATCGCTTAGGGTTTAGCTCTAAGCCAATCAAAAATAGCAGCAGTACCACACCAAATTCGGCAAAGTTCAAAATCGCATTAACATCAGTGATAAGCTTAAAACCCCAAGGACCAATCACAATCCCAGCGAGTAAATAGCCCAAAATAGCCCCAAGCCCTAAACGTTGAGCAATCGGTACTGCGACCACGGCAGCCGTCAAAAAAATCACCGAACTGGACAGCCAATCAGTCATCATGACGTAACCCTTCTAGCCAAGCGACATATTGATCAGCATGTTGCCTACGTTCAGCATCACTGATGTGCCTTGCCCAATACATCACTAACGGATCAATCCAGCGCATACGACATAACGCGGCGGTTAATTCAAAAGGTTGTAGAATTGCACTCAATGGATAACGATTGTATCCCTCAGCACTAAAAGCCTCTCGATGCCCACCGGTCGTGATCACGCTTCGCCAACACTTACCTTGCAGCGCACTTTCTGGTCCAAAGGCAAAACCTTTACCGAGCACTTTATCAATCCACTCTTTTAATAATGCAGGACACGAATACATGTACAACGGGTGTTGAAAGACAATCACATCAACTTCCAGTAAACGTTGATGCTCTTGATTCACATCGATAAAAAAATCGGGATAGGTCGCGTACAGATCAAGCACTTCAACATGAGGCAAAGCGATAATTCGTTCAATCAGCAGACGATTAGCCAGCGAGTGATCAGGGTCGGGGTGAGCGTAAATAACCAATACCTTGGGTCGATCGGCGGTGCCCACTTGATGATGGGAGGATGCGTTCTCTTTATCCTTATCCTTGGTCATTCCTTGATTCTCTTTAATAGATGCGAACGGTCGATAGAGCAACCAACGGATTTCCTTATCGTAAGCGGCTCAACAGTAACACAAATTGTAGCCTTAAAGCCGACCAAGCGATAGCCGAGCATGTAACGAGCCAATGTCGCTAAACGATAGAGAACAGCCTAGGAAGACCATCAACGAATCGGTATAATCATCGACATTGATCAAGATTACTCCTACTATTCGCGGCGACATACACGGCTAACTAGACACGACTCTTTATGATTATCTTCTCTGACATTCAATTACTCCGTGGCGGAAAACCGCTGCTTGATAAAACCTCAGCCACTATTCATCCCGGCGATAAAGTCGGTTTAGTCGGTAAAAACGGCTGTGGTAAATCAACACTATTTGCATTAATGAAAGAGGAGTTATCGATTGATGCCGGCTCATTTAATCAACCGGCTCACTGGGAGTTGGCTTGGGTTGCCCAAGAAACGCCCGCTTTAGAGCGACAAGCTTTAGAATACGTGATTGATGGTGATCGAGAATATCGTCGCTTAGAACAACAACTCCGTGAAGCAGAACAGCAAGATAATGGCACCCGTGTTGCCGAATTGCATGGTCATATTGAAACCATTGGTGGTTACAGCATTCAAGCGCGCGCTGCCGAACTGCTGGATGGTTTAGGTTTCAGTCAACAACAAATGAGTTGGAATTTAACCCAATTTTCTGGTGGCTGGCGCATGCGTCTTAACCTTGCCCAAGCGCTGATCTGTCGCTCTGATTTATTGCTCCTCGACGAGCCCACTAACCACCTCGATTTAGATGCAGTGATGTGGCTTGAGCGTTGGCTACAAAGCTATCCTGGTACGCTACTGTTGATCTCTCACGATCGCGATTTTCTTGACCCGATCGTCAATCGAATTATTCATATTGAAAATCAACAGCTCAATGAGTACACCGGTAACTACTCATCGTTTGAAGTGCAACGCGCGCAAAAGCTAATGCAGCAACAAGCGCAATATCAAAAACAGCAAAAGCAGATGGCACATATGCAAAGCTACATTGATCGCTTTCGCTATAAAGCCTCAAAAGCGCGCCAAGCACAAAGCCGAATTAAAGCACTGGAAAAAATGGAGCAAGTTTTACCAGCGCAATTTGATAACCCGTTTAGCTTTGAGTTTCGTCAACCTGCCGCCTTGCCTAATCCGATTTTAATGATGGATAACGTGGCCGCCGGATATGACGATCGGCTGATCCTCGAAAAGATTCGTCTTAACTTAGTCCCGGGTAGCCGAATTGGTTTGCTAGGTCGTAATGGCGCGGGTAAATCAACATTAATTAAACTGCTCTCCAGTGAACTGAAACCGCAAAGTGGCGATCTCACTTACTCTCAAGGCGTGAAAATCGGCTACTTTGCCCAGCATCAGTTGGAAACATTACACCCACAAGAAACGCCGTTGCAGCACATGATGCAAATTGCCCCTGATAAAACCGAACTTGAGCTGCGCAATTATTTAGGCAGTTTTGGTTTTCAGGGTGAAAAAGCGCTAGAAAAAGTGGCCCCTTTCTCCGGTGGCGAAAAAGCCCGTTTGGTGCTGGCGCTGATTGTGTGGCAAAAACCTAATCTGTTGTTGTTGGACGAACCCACCAACCATTTAGATTTAGACATGCGCCAAGCACTAACCTTTGCCTTACAAAGCTTTGAGGGCGCAATGGTTATCGTCAGTCATGACCGCTACCTATTACGCGCGACCACTGACGAGCTGTACTTAGTGCATGATCAGCAAGTCGCTCCTTTTGATGGTGACTTAACCGATTACTACAAATGGCTAACCGATCAGCAGAAAATGGCCCGCAAAGAAGCCCAAGCGACTCAGCCAGTCAAAGACAGCACCAACAGTGCTGCGGCGAAAAAAGAGCAAAAACGTCGCGAAGCTGATTTTCGTAAACAAACCGCGCCAATTCGCAAAAAATTGACACAGTTAGAAGAGAAAATGGATAAATTGAATGCCATTCTCGCCCAAGCCGAGTTAAATCTCTCTGAGGCCACTTTGTATGACGCAGAGAACAAAGCCCAATTAACCGAAGTGATTGCTAATCAAGCCTCAGCAAAAAGCGCGCTTGAGCAAGTAGAAAGTGATTGGATGGCCGAGCAAGAACATCTTGAACAACTGGAACAGGAATTCACTCAGTAATGATCCCAACGCACGCTCATTCATCATTAACGTTAGAAGGCTTATGGCAATTTAGCCTCGACTATTATGCGGTTAATGAAGTGAAAGAAGCGTGCTTGTGTCTGCAAAACCAGTTTCAGGGGAATGTTAATTTACTATTGCTGCTCAAGTGGTTAGATGAACAACAACTCAGTATTAACGACTCAGAATGGCCACGCTTATTGGCGTGTTTAAGTCATTCAGAAAGCTTAGTTCACTCTTTTCGTGAGTTGCGCCGTAAACTAAAGTCTCACCTATCAGAAACACTGTACCGTGAAGCGCTACAGTTTGAATTGCGGTTAGAAAAACAGCAACAAGCAGAGCTGATCGGCTGCGTACAGGGATTCCGATTATCCCCGACCAAAGACCTAGCGTTGACTGAGCGCTACTGTCGACAACTTGGCGCTGAGCATTTGATCTCTCTATTCTCTACCCCGGTAAAACCAACATGATGCTCATAAAGAATTGAGGCTTTTTATGTCGCCGTTTACTGCCGCGAAGGGATTAACCAATCCACATTTACAAACCCTACTACCGCGCTTAATTCGTCGAGCGGCTTGCTTTACGCCGGTTTGGCAAACCTTAACCACGCCAGATAACGATTTTCTTGATTTAGCATGGAGTGAACCAGCCCTCCCCTGTGTCGATAAACCCATTTTTGTCTTATTTCACGGTTTAGAAGGCAGTTTTTATAGCCCTTATGCTAATGGCTTAATGGATGCGTTTGCTCGACATGGTTGGCTATCGGTGATGATGCATTTTCGAGGCTGCAGCGGAAAACCCAACCGCTTAGCTCGAGCTTACCATTCGGGTGAAACGGAAGACGCGCGTTTCGTACTTGAATACCTACGCGCACAATTCCCTCAGCGTACCATCATTGCGACTGGAGTCTCTTTAGGCGGTAATATGCTGGTCAACTATTTGGCGCGCTATCGGGATGATCCGATTGTCGATGCGGCAACCATCATTTCCGCACCACTGGATTTAGCAGCGTGTTCGCAACGTATTGAACAGGGCTTTTCAAAAATTTATCGCCGTTATTTACTCTCATCATTAAAAAATAATGCGTTAAGAAAAGCCCCATTGCTACAAAATGAGCTAGGTTTAACCACGCAATCCATTCGTCAAGTAAGCAAGCTCTATCAATTTGATGATTTGATCACCGCACCGCTACACGGCTTTAAAGATGCGCAAGAGTACTATCAACAATGCTCAGGACTCATGAAATTAGGCGCGATTACTATCCCTACGCTGATCATTCATGCTGCCGATGATCCGTTTATGACTGAAGCAGTGATCCCGCGCGGTCCTTTAAACCCACAGATTAACTACCAATTATTTGAACACGGTGGCCATGTTGGTTTTTTAGCTGGCAGCTTACGTCAACCTAGGTTCTGGCTTGAGCAGGCTTTGCCGAGTTACTACGCTAATTGGCGACAGAAATAAAAATTAGCGTCATTTAGCGTCATATGGCAGCAAAATATCGTAAAACAGAGATTATCAGTTCATAAAATCATGAGGTATTTATGATCGTTCCTTGGCAACATATCGCCAGTGACACTCTAGACAATTTAATTCGTGAGTTTGTATTACGCGAAGGCACTGACTACGGTGAAAGTGAAATCAGCTTACAAGACAAAATCGATCAAGTCATCGCTCAACTGCGCAGTGGGCAAGCGATGATCGTCTATTCTGAGTTACACGAAACGATCGATATCAAAAGTACCGCACGCTGACGGTAAAAATCGGCGTTTTCTGCTGCGTTTTTTCCATGATATAGTGAAACCAGCCATGGGCTTTGCCCCTCAAGGATCAACAGACAAGGTATGTCATGTCAGCAAAACACCCCATTATTGCGGTCACCGGTTCATCAGGCGCTGGTACAACGACCACATCAGAAGCTTTCCGCAAAATGTTCAATATGATGAACATTAAACCCGCTTGGGTGGAAGGTGATAGCTTCCACCGCTTCACTCGTCCAGAAATGGATATTGAAATTCGTAAAGCAAGAGAACAAGGTCGACATATTAGCTACTTCGGTCCGCAAGCGAATGACTTCCCTGCTCTGCAGGATTTTTTCCGCCAATATGGCAAAACGGGCGCAGGACAAATTCGTCGTTATCTGCATACTTTTGATGAAGCCGTCCCCTATAATCAGATGCCTGGTACCTTCACACCTTGGCAGCAGTTGCCTGATGATACCAATGTCTTATTTTATGAAGGCTTACATGGCGGAGTGGTCGATGGTGACATTAATGTCGCGCAACATGTCGATTTTTTGATTGGCATGGTTCCAATTGTCAATTTGGAATGGATCCAAAAATACGTGCGCGATACTCGTGACCGCGGCCATTCTCGTGAAGCCGTCATGGATTCTATCGTTCGCTCAATGGACGATTATCTGAATTACATTACCCCTCAGTTTTCGCGTACGCACATTAACTTTCAACGAGTGCCTACGGTCGACACCTCAAATCCTCTCAATGCGAAAGGCATCCCGAGTTTAGATGAAAGCTTTGTGGTGATCCGTTTACGCGGAATAAAGAATGTCGATTATCCCTATTTACTGGCAATGATTGATGGCTCGTTTATGTCGCGTCACAACACGATTGTGGTTCCTGGCGGCAAAATGGGCTTTGCTATGGAACTTATCGTGCAACCCTTACTCCAGCAATTAATTGAATCCGGAAAAATTGGTTGAGATTGCCTTATCTTGACCTGATGAGTAAGAAATTCGCATAATCGGTCAGGCTACGGTCTTATTAACACGATTACTTTTCATACCGTGATCATGTGCACGTTTTTGCGTAAAATATCCATGGTTTGATACGATTAAAATCAAGAAATCGCGTTCGAAAAAGGATACTATTCCTTACCGAACACAAGATAGCTTGCAGCCATTAGGAAGTCCTCTTATTCTAGTTAATCCATTAAGGCTTCGCTAAAATATACGGACAGCAGCGAGCGTACCCTGCAGAGGAAGTGAGATATTATGGTTCTAGGTAAACCTCAAACCGACCCAACACTAGAGTGGTTCCTTTCACATTGTCATATTCATAAGTACCCTTCAAAAAGCACGCTGATCCATGCGGGCGAAAAAGCGGAAACCTTGTACTACATTGTTAAAGGTTCTGTTGCGGTACTGATTAAAGACGAAGAAGGTAAAGAGATGATTCTTTCTTACCTTAACCAAGGTGATTTCATCGGCGAGCTTGGTCTGTTCGAAGAAGATCAAGAACGTACCGCTTGGGTTCGAGCTAAATCCCCTTGTGAAGTCGCGGAAATTTCTTTTAAGAAGTTCCGTCAATTGATTCAAGTTAACCCCGATATCCTGATGCGTCTATCAGGGCAAATGGCTCGTCGCCTACAAGTGACCAGCCAAAAAGTCGGTGATTTGGCGTTCCTTGATGTGACTGGTCGTATTGCACAAACTCTACTAAACCTAGCAAAACAACCCGATGCAATGACTCACCCTGATGGGATGCAAATCAAAATCACTCGTCAAGAAATTGGTCAAATCGTTGGTTGCTCTCGTGAAACCGTTGGCCGGATTCTGAAAATGCTTGAAGAGCAAAATCTGATATCAGCACACGGTAAAACCATCGTGGTCTACGGCACTCGTTAACCTCTGGTTTAACATGCTTAAAGCCTGAATAAGCTACTTTAGTTGACCTAAAGTAGCTTTTTTGTTGTTCATCGTTGGCTACCCGTTCCGTTTTTTACTAACGAAGATCGGTACTTTCAAAGATTTTATCTGCTGAAGCCGCCACAAAGCCGCTATACAGTTGACCGTTCGCCATCGGATAACGTTTAGCGAACTCATAAAAACCACCAGGGATCACTTCAACACCGTCGTTAAACGAGACTGGCACCTTATCAGCCATAGTCGAGGACTGTTCTAGTAATACTTCTGGTGTGCCTTTCACTTCACCGCCATTTTCATTGATAGTAAAGCCCGCCTGACGCAGATGATCATTGACCGCTTTGACCTCATTAAATGCCTTGAGCTGATTAACACTCACCGTAAAGTGATTGGCCCCATAACCATGGGCGGCTAACCACGCCGCATACTCGCTTTCTTTGGCTAAGATTTGATAATCTGCAAACGAGAGATCCCATAGACGGCCGGCGTAAAGAAAATCGACATCATCAAGGCGAGTCGTCTCGACTTGAGCCACTAACTTAGCGACTATCGCTTGTAACTCTGCTGAGCACTCTTCGACCTCCAATTCACTAATAAATACCTTAGGTTGCTTAGGATCAGGGTGCTCATAATGCTTCGCCACCAGCTTTTTGCTTTCAAACAGATAATCACCGCAAGCAACGTAGCCTAAGGCCAGAAACGGCTTGGCCAAAGTCTCTATACCCAGTGGTGCGATATTAAAAGTTCGTAAAGCAATGTGGTCATTGATCAGTGCTTCGTCTTCCTGGAGCAAATGATGGACTTTTTCTGCCGCAGGGCAAAGACGCTGAATATAGTCATTCCATAAACATTGAAAAAGCGCACTTGGCGTCATGACGCCTCCTTGTCAGTGGGTGGATAACGCCTCTCGCGATAGAGACGTTATGGGTTAAACATTATCTACACTCTTTAGCTGTGTTGACGACTTAAGGCAAAACAACCCCTGGTGATAGTGTCGCGGGTAATTCTGTCGTTTGCCCTTCCATCGACGCCATTGGGTAAGCACAGTAATCCGCGGCGTAAAACGCGCTGGGGCGTAAGTTACCTGACGCACCCGGCCCACCAAAGGGAGCATCGCCACTGGCTCCGGTAAGTTGACGGTTACGGTTAACAATTCCGGCGCGAATATGATCAATAAAATATTGCCACTCTTGATCGTCGGTCGACACTAAGCCTGCTGACAAACCAAAGCGCGTATTATTAGCCAGTGCTACAGCTTGAGGCAGTGTTTGATAACGAATGACTTGCAATAATGGGCCGAAATATTCTTCATCAGGTAAATCATTAATCGCAGTGACATCAATAATCCCTGGTGTGACGAACGCCGCTTGTTGTGCCTTCGCGGTTAATAAACTTTTTCCGCCTAACGCTTGTAAATTCGCTTGTGCCGTCAAAATAAACTCAGCGGCAGCACGTGAAATCTGTGGCCCCATAAAGGGTGCAGGATCAGCAAAAGGCTGATCAATGCGCAGCTGCTCGGTCGCTTTTAGCAACTTATCAAGCAACTTATCGCCTTTTTCGCCTTCAGGTAAATAAAGACGACGAGCGCAAGTACAACGTTGTCCCGCACTAATAAACGCTGACTGAATAATAGTGTATACCGCCGCATCAATATCGCCATAGTGCTCAGAAATCACCATCGGATTATTGCCGCCCATCTCCAGTGCTAACATTTTATCGGGTTGACCGGCAAACTGACGATGTAAGAGGTGACCAGTATTCGCACTACCAGTAAAGAGCAAGCCATCAATATTTTTTGATTGCGCGAGCGCAATACCCGTTTCTTTCGCACCTTGTACTAGGTTAAGCACACCATCGGGCAATCCCGCCGCTTGCCATAACTGCATCGCTAGCTCACCAGTCCATGGGGTTTGCTCTGAAGGTTTAAACACCACGGTATTACCAGCCAGTAAAGCAGGAACAATATGGCCATTGGGTAAATGGGCAGGAAAATTATATGGACCAAATACCGCCATTACGCCAAGGGGACGATGCCGCAATACAATCGTATTACCTGCCACCTCACGTTGCTGCTGCCCAGTACGTTCATGGTAAGCACGAATAGAAATCGCAATTTTACCAGCCATCGCCGCGGCTTCGGTGCGCGTTTCCCATAATGGTTTACCGGTTTCTTTAGCGATCACTTCAGCAATTTTTTCACTGTTGGCTTTGACCTGCTCAGCAAAAGCCAACACCACTTGCTCACGCTCAGCAAACAGGCGATTTTTCCAACTAATGAATGCCTGCCGAGCAGCCGTAATAGCTTGTTCAACTTGCTCTGCCGTTGCGCTATTACCTTGCCAAACCACTTGGTCATCGTAAGGGCTGATTGAACTCAACGCATCGCCTTGTCCAGCAATCCATTGACCTGCTATCCACTGAGTCATTGTATCTTCCTTATCTAAAAACTATTGAGCCAAAATTCGCAACCAATCCCCTTGGTCAACGTTTAATGCTTGAGCCACTTCGGGAGTAATCAACACCGTTTCTCGCTCACGGTTGTAGGCCGCTTTTTCGGCGGTAGCACGAAAATGAGTAAATGAGGTATTACACATCAAATATTGTTGGGTGCTGGAATGACGCGTGACTTCAACCCTAGCACGAACAGAATTACGTACCGATTCAATATTACGGACATCACATTCTACGGCTGGGCCGGCATCAAAAATATCGACGTAATTGCGGCAAGTAAATCCTTCGTCTTCCAATAACTTGAGGGCTGGACGAGTATTCTCGTGCACTTGACCAATCACCGCCTGAGCTTCAGGACTCAACAAGTTGATATAAATCGGCAACTTGGGCATTAAGTCAGCAATAAAGCCTTTTTTACCTATGCCAGTTAAGTAATCCGCTAAGGTAAAATCAATCGAAAAGAAGTGCTCTTGCAGCCACTGCCAAAAGGGGGAATTACCATCCGCATCAGAGACGCCTCGCATCTCAGCAAAGATGGTTTTAGAGAAACGTTCTGGATGCTCCGCCATCATTAAAAAACGACTCTTTGACATTAAGCGGCCATTCAAACCTTGGCGAAAGTGCTCTCGCAAAAATAAGCTGCAAATCTCTGAGCATCCGGTGTAGTTGTTACCAAAGGTGAGTAATTTAACGACATTGTTGACCCCAAGCTTATGTGAGGCATGGACAATCGTACTAATATGATAAGAATAAAAAGGACGATCCCAACCAACCGCCGCTTCGATCCCCGTCGTACCAGCCACCTCTCCGGTTACACTGTCTACACCGACCATTAAATAACCTTCATCCCCTGGTTGCGCTACGGACGGTTTAGCAAAGCTGTATTCTGAGTGTTCAATACGATTGGTGAGTAATTCTTGATTAACGGGCAGTGACGTAAAGCCATGACCCGATTCAATGGCACAGTCATGAAGTGCCGGATAGTCAGACGTTGCAATAGGGCGAATAACTAGCATCAATATTCCCTCCAGATGCATAGCACTAGACCAGCTTGGCCTAGCGAAGACAGCAAACACCCACCGCTATCCATGGTGGGTGTGAATAGCAGAAAGACTACACGAGTGTTGCGATCGCTTGCTCGAGTTTAGCCAATCCTTGTTCGATTTCTTGTTGAGTGATCAATAATGAAGGCGTCATACGGATCACGTTCGGTCCCGCCACCAACAGCATTAATCCATGCTCTCCAGCCGCTAATAAAATGTCTCGAGAACGGCCTTGCCACTGCTCATTGAGTGCCGCGCCAAGCAGTAAACCTTGACCACGGATTTCAGAAAACACATGGTACTTATCATTAATTTTGGTTAATCCCTCGCGAAACCAAGCTTCACGTTGCTTCACACCCGCTAAGGTTTCTGGTTGACTAACAATATCAACGACGGCCAGACCAACAGCGCACGCTAACGGGTTACCGCCATACGTTGAACCGTGGGTACCGACTTTCATATGCTCGGCAAGCTTATTAGTGGTTAACATCGCACCAATCGGGAAGCCGCCACCTAATGATTTCGCCGTACTTAAGATATCTGGCGTGACACCTAAACCTTGGTAAGCATAAAAGTGCCCCGTACGCCCATTACCAGTTTGAACTTCATCAAAAATCAGTAGCGCGTTATGCTTATCGCACAGTTCACGCACCGCCTGAACAAATTCTGGCGTTGGCGAAATAATACCGCCTTCGCCTTGCAGGGGCTCCATCATGATCGCGCAGGTGCGATCCGACATATGCGCTTGCAAAGCATCAATATCGTTATAAGGCAGGTGAGTAATATCGCCAGGTTTCGGTCCAAAACCGTCAGAGTAAGCCGCTTGCCCACCTACCGTGACAGTGAAGAAGGTTCGGCCATGGAAGCCTTGTTTAAAGGCAATGATTTCCGTTTTCTCTGGACCATAAACGTCAGCCGCATAACGACGAGCTAATTTCAGTGCCGCTTCATTGGCTTCAGCGCCTGAGTTGGCAAAAAAGACTTTGTCAGCAAAACTCAGTTCAATCAATTTATTAGCAAGTTGTAATGCTGGCTCATTAGTCATCACATTACTCAAATGCCACAATTTATTGGCTTGCTCGGTTAATGCATTAACCATGGCCGGATGGCAGTGTCCTAAGCAACTGACTGCGATACCACCAGCAAAATCGATGTACTCTCGTCCCTGCTGATCCCAAACTCGGGAGCCTTGTCCTTTTACTGGGATGAACGCCATCGGGTTATAACAAGGCACCATCACCTCATCAAATAAACCACGTTGTATCTGTTTTTCCATTGTCATTACCCATTCCTTCTTATACCGCATGCCAAGTTGCTCTGCCATTTGGCGACAAAACCTTAGCGTAAGATTTTGTATGGCATTATCACTAATACGGCATTGTATTTACAAAATATTAACCAATTCAATAGCGAAATATTCTTTTCACGACATCAATACCAGTGTACTCGATATCGCCTCTGATTATTTATGCACTAACGACTGTCTTTTATGAAGTATTTTTTACCTTCGCATGCAAAATAGAATAGATAGCCATTGTAAGGCAAGGGATTCACCAAGGAGAGAGACTATAAAGGCGCATAAAATCGCACATCACGATCAAGCGCCATTTAGACGAAAGAAATGTTAAGAAAAGTGATCAAGATCGGTAATGGTTGGCTTAACGATTTAAGAAATTGGCCAGTAGCTGATGCCCTTGCTCGGTTTTAATCGATTCAGGATGAAACTGCACCGCATCAATCGGTAACGTTCGATGTTGATAACCCATAATTTCATCGACAGAACCATCGTCTAATTCTGTCCATGCCGTGAGTTCAAAACATGCCGGTAGCGAGTGCTTTGCAACCACTAATGAGTGGTAGCGGGTGACCCTCAAGGGATTGTTTAAGCCAACGAACACACTGCGTCCATTGTGCTTAATCAGTGATGTTTTACCGTGCATGACTTGTCTGGCGCGCACCACGTGTCCACCAAACACTTGCGCGATCGCCTGATGACCAAGGCATACCCCTAATATCGGTAGCTTCCCGGCAAAATGAGTGATCGCTTGGAGAGAAATCCCCGCTTCATTCGGCGTACAAGGTCCGGGGGAAATCACTAAATGTCTCGGATTAAAGGCTTCAATCCCCTTGATGTCTATCTGATCATTACGTACGACTTTGACCTCTTTCCCTAATTCACAGAAATATTGATATAAGTTGTAGGTAAAAGAATCGTAGTTATCGATGAGAAGCAACATAATATCAGCCGTGCCAGTCAGTTGAAGAAACAGAAGGCGATATTGTGCAGCACCGTTGCAGAAAGGCAAGTGCTTTACTTGAGTCGAATAAGAGTCATCGACATTAAGGGTCTTGATGTTCCGCCGCATTGAACAATAAAAAACGATCAAATACAGCTTGTGCATGTCCACTTTGCTGGGCATCGAGTAAATACTGGTTAATACCATTGAGTAGGAATAATGCCTCCGGTAAATCACGACGGATTTGCACATGAAACTGCTTATCTCTCCCCAATAAATGAGGTGTAATTGGCCGTTCAAGCTGATAAAGACCAAGCTGAATACCACCATAAATTGGCTCAATTTCACTTAGAAACCAATCACAGCGCTGCTTTTGTAACATATCTAACGCTTGTTGGACGGTGTTTAAACGCAACGATGGCTCGCGAGATAGGCCAAAGTCCTGATAATTAAAACCATGTACACCACACAATACGCCAGAATCTTGATGATGACTGAGGAGATTATTCGAATCAGCGAGAGTAAAATAACCAAGTTGAATACGATACAGGGTGACTGAAAAGTAGCTGTATTCCGCTCTGTCATGACGATAGCTGGCATTCCACGTTAAATCACAGCGTCCATTCGCCTGAGCTAGCTCATGCTGTACCCTCGCCCACGGCATAAACAAAAGCTGATAATCCACGTTTAAGTGTTCAAGGGATTGTAATACCAATGTCGTGGCTGATCCGGTTAATGATTGAGCTTTTTCTTCATCGGTAGCGCCTTGCCAATAAGTAAAAGGTGGCCATACATTCATATTACCTACACAAACCCGTAAAGGGCTCGCAGCTAACCCATTGCTGATGATCAGCAATCCACACAATAACCACCATTTCATCGCGATCCCCTTACTGTACTACTCCCACTAAGTGTAGACCGTGTTGATTTATCTTGTAGTCGCTAGCAGACAAATAAGCCCAAAGTGAGTCATTCGCTTTGGGCTTATTCAGTGTCGTAGAATCAAGGGGGGCAGCTTATGGACGAGGCACAAATCCAACCGCTTGCTGAACATTTTTCAGTGTGAGAGCAGCGTGAGCGGAGGCTTTTTCGGCCCCGGCTTTCATGACCGCATCCAGATAGGCTCTGTCATCGCGAATACGATGGTACTCCGCTTGTACCGGAGCAAGCATCGCGACTAATGCCTCTCCAACATCCTTTTTAAAAGGACCGTACATTTCAACGCCTTGGTATTGCGCTTCAATCTCAGCAAAGGTTTTGCCTGTGGCCGCTGAATATAGGCTCATTAAATTCGAGATACCGGCTTTTTGCTCAGTATCAAAGGCGATACGCGGTGGTGTTTCGGTATCCGTTTGCGCTTTATTGATCTTCTTGATAATCGACTTGGGATCTTCCAATAACGTAATCACATTTTTACGATTATCGTCCGATTTTGACATTTTCTTAGTCGCATCTTGCAGGCTCATGACTCGTGCATTGACCTGCGGAATATACGGTTCAGGAATGGTGAAGATCGGTTGTTCTGGACTGTAAATATTGTTAAAACGTGTCGCGATATCACGCGCGAGTTCTAGGTGCTGTTTTTGATCGCTGCCCACGGGAACTTGATGCGCGCCATAGAGCAAGATATCGGCCGCCATCAATACTGGATAACCAAATAGTCCGGCATTGACATCATTGGCATAACGAGCCGATTTGTCTTTAAACTGAGTCATGCGACTGAGTTCACCCATTTGGGTATAACAATTAAGTATCCAGCCAAGTTGAGTATGTTCAGGCACATGAGATTGGACAAACAAGGTGCTTTTTTGCGGATCGACACCAACGGCAAGACAGATGGATAACGCATCAAGTGTCGCTTCATATAACGCCTTTGGATCTTGACGTACGGTAATCGCATGTAAATCAACCACACAGTACTGACAATCATAATCATCTTGCATCTGTTGCCATTGACGCAGAGCACCCAAATAGTTACCAATGCTGAGTTCACCAGATGGTTGAACACCACTCAATACGATGGGTTTGCTCATGAGTATAATTTCCTTGTGATTCAAAATAAGGGAAGGCGATACCCACACCACTGAGCATGGCTAATCGGCAGCAAATGAACCTAGCCCACGAGCATAGATAAGTTCTATGCTTGGGGTGAACGAACGTCGCCAACACCGCAATAGCTTCAAGTAGGAAGGGTATAAAACCAATAAAAAACTGCGCTTACAGTGAATAGGCGCAGTTTAGCAGTGTACTCATTGATGAGTATTTTACCAGAGGCAAGTGATAATTTTTACGCGCAAACCATAACAACATCGAGGAGTTGAACGATATCATCCGCCACCACATCAGGCTTGGCATTGGCAATTGGCTCACCGTGGTTATAACCATAGGTTAAGCCAAATGAAGCACAACCCGCATTTTGGGCCGCTAAAATGTCGTTTTTCGAATCACCGACCATCAACATTTGCTCTGCCTTCAAGTGGTGCTTTTCGAGCAACCAATTAAGGGCCATAGGATCGGGCTTTTTATGGCTAAAGGTATCGCCACCAATCACATCACTAAATAGCTCAGCTAAACCATGTTGAGCAAGAACATCAGGCACAAATTTACTCGGCTTATTGGTCACCAACGCTAAGATAAACCCCGCGCGATGCAGTTCCGCCAAGGTATGCTTTACATTCGGATAGAGGTGGCTCAATTGGTGGCCCGTTTGCGCATAATACTCATCAAATAACAAACGCGCTTGTTGATGAGTATCATTATTCAGCTCAGGGTCGATATTGAGACTTTGACTTAAACAGCGACCGATTAACACATCGGCACCATTACCGACATAGTCACGTACCTGAGATTCCGTTACCCCAGGATAGCCCAAAGCGCGCACCGCTTGATCAGCAGCAACAGCAAGATCTGGCACACTATCAAGCAGTGTCCCATCGAGATCAAACGCGATTAATTTTATTGATTGCAAAACTCTGTCCTATTTGTGCTCTCCCTACCGACGAATCACAGTCGCTTGCCGATGGACGTCATCGGCGCTCAGCGGTAAGGAATAATAACTATCTTATTAATTACGACGTTCAACACCAGCCAGTTCACTACGCATAGCATCAATCACCGCTTTATAATCTGGCTCGCCAAAAATTGCCGACCCGGCAACAAACATATCCGCGCCAGCTTGGGCGATTTCACGGATATTCTCGACCTTTACGCCCCCGTCTATTTCTAAACGAATGGAGCGACCACTTTGCGTAATACGCTCACGTACCGCACGTAGCTTATCTAACGTGTGCGGAATAAAGGACTGGCCTCCAAAACCTGGATTGACCGACATTAGGAGAATCAAATCGACTTTGTCCATAATGTAATCGAGGTGACTGAGCGGCGTGGCTGGATTCAGCACCACTCCAGCCTGACAACCATGCTCTTTGATCAGTTGCAAGGTGCGATCAACATGCTTCGAGGCTTCCACATGAAAGGTGATCATTGATGCGCCAGCGTTAGCAAAATCAGGAATAATTCGATCAACCGGCTCAACCATAAGATGCACATCGATTGGCGCGGTAATACCATAATCACGTAGCGCTTTACAAATTGGCGCACCAAAGGTCAGATTAGGTACGTAATGATTATCCATCACATCAAAGTGAATCACATCCGCTCCAGCGGCAAGCACTTTATCAACATCGTCGCCAAGGCGCGCAAAATCTGCAGAGAGAATGGATGGAGCAATAAGAAAATCTTTCATACCTGACCTCTTCGGTGATAGAACATAGCAAACAAAATATGCCCAGTATTCTAACCTAGGGGTGGCAAAGATCCTAACCGGAAGCGACGTTCACTCCCTCAGAGAGTGAGAATTACTTTATTGACTAAGGTGTAAATAAGGCCAATAACTCATCGACTTTATTCCGCCCAGCACCATTACGACTGATCGTGCGCTTAACTTTAACCACATTCAGTTGCGCACCATGGTAAAGGCGACGAGTTAAAATCGTATCATGATTGGAAATAAGGACCGGAATACCCCGCTCTTGGGCGGTTTTCTCAGCCAAATCGGCTAAAGCCGCTTGGTCATCAAGACTAAATCCATTCCCTGCATAAGCCGTAAAATTCGCGGTATTCGACAACGGCGCATAAGGAGGATCACAGTAAATAGCACTGGATGCCATGGCTTGATGAAAAGTTTGTTGGTAACTTGCGCAAATAAACGTGGCACGCTGCGCTTTCTGTGCAAAAAACTCTAGCTCGGCTTCAGGAAAATACGGTTTTTTGTACGAGCCAAACGGCACGTTAAATCCACCTTTTTTGTTATAACGGCATAAACCATTAAACCCAAAACGATTCATATACAGAAAAGCCAACGAACGATACATCACATCATCGCAGTCATTAAACTGTTTACGTACGTCTAAATAGGCTTCTTTACGATTATTTTCTGGTGTAAACCAACGCTTGGCTTCGCGAATATACTCTTGCGGCTGATGTTTTAATAAATTGTATAAATTGATTAAATCCGGATTAATATCCGCCAACAAATAATGTTCAAAATCGCTATTAAGGAAAATCGAACCTGCACCGACAAAAGGCTCAACCAACTGACTTGCAGGTGGCAGATGGCGTTGAATCTCTTCGACTAGGCCAAACTTTCCCCCAGCCCATTTCAAAAAGGCACGCTGCTTTTTCATCTACTGCTCTAATCAATCACCAAAAATAAGGGTGCGGAATGTAACATATTTTCTACTGAATCTCAGCGTTATTTCGCACGTTGAATTTCACGTTGAACTTGGCTAAGTGATTTGGCCCAAGGACCGAGTGCTTGTACCGCAGGCGGTAAAGTAGCCACCGCGTCACGAGCTAACTGGATGGTTGGATAGTTATCATAAGTAACGATATACCAATCCACCTCATCACGAACGGTTGGGTAGACGTATAGCGTTTCTGTCAGTGAATAACGGTCAATAAAGTTTTGGACTTCTTGCAGAGAATTCACCGCCGCCAACTGTAAGGTATAGCTGCGCGGCGACATCGCCATCAACTCTTCTCTAGCGAAAGAGAAACGAATAGATCCTGATGACGGAGCAGATTCCACTATCGACAAATCGTCATTCGTCCCTTGAGTGATAGGATAGCGATTAACCTCAACAGCGACTGATTCCGAACGACCATCCAGTAAGGCATCTACCACATCGGAAGTGATCACCACTCGCTGATGTGCAGTATCAGCGATACCAACCCCTTCTAAACTCTCAACCACTTTGGGAGGCAAAGCAATGGCATCATCGGCCATCGGATTGGATGGGTTCGGTTGTGAAGACGTCACAGCGACGTTTTGATAAGAACGAGCATTGTCCTCTTGAGACGGTAACGTCGGAATCGCCGTTTGCTCAGCTCGTTGAGTTAATACAGGCAATGTCTCATTTGGCGACGGCTGGGACCATAGCCACCAGTAGCCACCACCAATAAATAACATCAATAATAGTACCAGCAAGCCAATATTCAGCGGTGAGCCGATGATCGAGCGAATAATGATGCGCTTCTCACGCTTTTGATCGACTAACGCCATGATCTCCCCCGGAAGATAATTCACTTTTTTATATGCGCTACGAGCTTGACGCTCCAGTGTTGGATCAACATAACGCATGACTCGCTGTTCAAATAACCGGTCGGCCTCATACTCTGATAATGGCTCGATCTCGAGTTCAATCGGTTTATGTTCTTGACCATAAGTTAAGCGAGTTAATAACGCATCAAGACGATTAGCTTGCGCAAATAACACCACATTAATGGTCCAGCGAGGATTAGTCTGAGCTTCAAGCACCCACATCCATAACTCGGAGAGTAACGTATCAGACAACAAATGCGCATCATCAATCACCACAACAATATCGCATGTCGTACGCTCGCCAATCAAACGTGAAAAACTATCAAGCAACGCATCTTTGGCATTAAACAGTGGCTCTGATAACACTTGGCTAAGAATGGTGGTACGATGCTGCTCATCGCTTTGATTAGGATGACATAAAAGTAAGGATTGATTTTTATCCGCCGCCCAATACTCAAGGTAACGTTGCGCTAACCAAGATTTTCCGGCACCTAGACCGCCAAAAACATTCACTAGGTTGGAACCAAAACGCGTCAGTAACTGTAATCGTTCCAACAGTTCAGTTTGCGAATCTAACTCTAGTTCATGTTCCACACTCATCGACGATCCTAATGGCTTAATGTCTGATACTGATACCGAAACTGACTGATCAACGATACAGCGGTCAGGTAGACTCATTCTAATTTAGATTGAATGGGAACGTCTGGCCAGCACCGCTGTAACATCAAGTAGGCAGAATACCACTATATATTACGACAATCTTCTATCGCTTGCTTAATCACCGTTTGCGAAACCCCTTTTACCACTTCAGACGTTCCGATACCGGTTGGGAGCACTAAGCGTAACTCACCCGCCAAAACCTTTTTATCACGCATCATATGTTTAATGAAATCATCAAAACTCATGCTGCTCGGCGTGTGCACAGGTAAGCGCGCTTTTTTCAGTATGGCATGAATACGCTGTTGCTGCTGCTCTGAGATCAAACCTTGTAACTTAGCCGTTACTGCGGCCATCATCGTGCCTGCCGCTACGGCTTCACCATGCAACCAGCAGCCATAACCTAACTCGGCTTCAATGGCATGGCCAAAGGTATGACCTAGATTTAATAAAGCGCGAATTCCGGATTCCTTTTCGTCTTGAGCAACGACTTCCGCCTTTATCTGGCAGCAACGAGCAATCGCATAAGACAGCGCGGACGCCTCTAACGCATACAAGTCTTCAAGATGGTTTTCAAGCCACACAAAGAAATCATGATCATAAATAATGCCATATTTGATCACTTCAGCCATGCCGGCGGCAAACTCTCGGGGGGGCAGTGTCGCTAGGCAGTCAGTATCAATAATCACCGCTTGAGGCTGGTAAAATGCCCCAATCATATTTTTACCCAACGGATGATTCACCGCGGTTTTTCCACCGACAGAAGAGTCGACTTGAGCCAATAATGTGGTTGGGATTTGAATAAAATCGACACCGCGTTGATAACACGCTGACGCAAACCCGACGAGATCACCAATCACCCCACCACCAAGCGCAATAATCACCACATCGCGGCTGTAATTATGCTCAAGTAGATAGCTCATGACCGTATTGAAGGTATCGAGATTTTTGTACTGTTCGCCGTCTGGAAGTTCCAGTAGAGCCGATGAACAGCCGATTTGGTTTAGAACGGCAAGTAATCGCTCAGCATAAAGTGGCGCAACCGTATGATTGGTGATCACCACCACTTTTTGCTGGGCGGAAAGAGGAAGAAGGGCCGGATTATTTAATAATCCGGCACCAATTGAAATGGGGTAGCTACGCTCACCTAGGCTGACCGTAATCCGTTCCATGGTTTGCACTCCAAAATAAAAGAACTGGTTAGTGTTCTTCTAGCATTTTTACGATCTGGTTGGCTACCACTTTTGCACTTTGATCGTCGGTACGTACTGTGATGTCCGCAATTTCTTCATACAAAGGATTACGCTCATCAGCAAGTGCTTCTAGCACTTCTCGAGGATGATCCGTCTGTAATAAAGGGCGTTTCTTGTCACGGTTAGTACGTGCTAATTGTTTTTCAATAGTGGTTTCTAAGTAGACAACCACGCCTCGAGCAGAAAGGCGGTTACGGTTTTCTTTGCTGATCACTGAGCCACCACCAGTGGCGAGAACAATACCTTGTTGCTCAGTAAGATCATTGATCACCGCTTCCTCGCGTTTGCGGAAGCCTTCTTCACCTTCAACGTCAAATACCCATGCGATATCTGCGCCAGTGCGCTCTTCAATGACAGTATCGGAATCAACAAACTCCATATGAAGTTGTTGAGCCAAGTGTCTACCAATTGTACTTTTGCCAGCGCCCATCGGGCCAACAAGAAAAATATTGCGTTTTTCGGCCATGTTTAGCAGTAATTTACAACGTTAATTCAATGACATCGCCACAAGATTCGCCAGACAGCGGTCGACGATAGGAATGCTTGTGGCACCTATTCCTCACAGATAATTCGTGATAAGACCCGAAATTATCTAGATAAGGTGCCACTAATGCAACTTTAATTTTGCTTTAGCGGAAATAATCACACTAAGTTACTGAATTACAACCTTTGGAGTAACAAAAATCAGTAGCTCACTTTTGCCCATTTGCTGATAGCTACGTCGAAAAAGCGCACCGAGTAACGGTAAATCACCCAGTAATGGCACTTTATCGACCGTATTAGTGATGCTGTGTTGGAAAATACCGCCCAGTACCACGGTTTCGCCATTATTGACTAAAACTTGAGTACCAATCCGTTGCGTGTGGATCGCTACCGCTTCTCCGGTACCGGTTTTGACAATATCGCCAGGTCGGTCTTGGGTAACACTTAAATCCAGCACCAAACGATTATCCGGCGTAATCTGCGGGGTAACCTGTAAACTCAGTACCGCTTTCTTAAATGCCACCGTAGTCGCACCGCTGGAAGACGATTCTAAATAGGGGATCTCTGTCCCCTGCTCTATATAAGCTGGCTTTTTATTGGTAGTGATGAGCCGTGGACTGGAAATAATTTCCGCCTTCGATTCTCGCTGCATCGCTGAAAGTTCAAGATCGAGCAGTGTCCCTGAACCCAGCTTTGCCACCTGAAACGCGATGCTCGAAGCATTCGCTGCTGTGGCTCCCAAATTGACATTAAGGAAGTTATTGATCATTTCGCTACCATCTTCTGGTTGATAGAGACCAATACCCGTTAAGTTACCTTCTATTGAACCACCAACTGTATTATTACCGCGTGTTGAGCTCACGCCCCAACGAATACCGAGTTCATCAAGATTACCTTCATTCACGGTCACAATTCGCGCTTCAATTTGTACCTGCTTAACAGGGATATCTAACGCCGAAATGATCTCTCGGATCACATGAATATTTTCCGGCAATTCGCGAATTAATAAGGCATTGGTGCGTTCATCGATACTGATTGAACCTCGTTCAGAGAGCATATTCACCGCTCCCGTCCCACCAATCATCTCAGCGATATCTGACGCCTTCGCGAAACTTATTTTGATGATGGCTGACTGCAAGTCTCCCAACTCTTCTGCTAAACGGGCTTTTTCCAGCTGTTGTTTTTCACGTAAATCGAGTTCCGCCTTAGGCGCTACCAAAATCACATTGCCCTCAACCCGTTTATCCAACCCTTTCACCTGCAAAATAATGTCCAACACTTGCTGCCATGGCACACCATCTAAACGCAGGGTTAAATTCCCTACCACTGAATCAGATACCACTAAGTTAAACTGATTATAATCAGCGATCAGTTGTAAAACGTTACGTACCGGAATGTCTTGAAAGTTAATCGAAATCAGCTTGGCTGATGGTTCAAGTAGATTGGCTGGCGCACTTTGAACCTCGGCTTTTAACGGCGTGATCGTCACTTCAACGTAACGACCTTTGAGCTGATAATCATAATGAAAGGGACCGTGTATTTTAGCCAACAACAACGTGCTTGGTGTTTGACGAAAAACTTCCACACTCTCAACTATGGTTGCGAAATCTTGAACATCAAGTAAATAAAGCTGTTCCTCAGCCACATCGGTTTTTAATAATTCAATACTCAACCCCTGCGTCGTTTTCTGGACATCAACCACACTCGATGCCGACGCTAACTCAATCACAATCACCGCGGCTTTGTCGGGGGTTACCCGAAAATCGATGTGTTTAAACTGATTGCTATCACTCGCTAGAGCAGCCTGCGTCGTCAATGCTAAACCTAGCCATAGCGTGATGCACAGATAGCGCAGCACTACCGCGATACTTGAAGGTAATCCTTTAATCATAATTTAGTCTCTAAACAGAAATGTTTATTTCAAAGCCAATGTGACGTGACGCTGATTCCAGCACCCCAATCCATCTGGTAAGGTTTCTTTAATCAATAGATGATCCTCGGCCACGCGTATAACTTGCCCATTATTTACTCCGACGTACTGACCCGCTTGGAGAGTAACCACCATTCCATCAGGTGTTTGAATCAAAGCAGAAACCTCTCTTTCACGGCGCATCACACCACGCAATTGCAATTGATTTAGCGGATATCGCTCCAGTGAAGTGGTTTTTCCTCTCGATTTAGGCTGCCAGCAATGGCGATTGGTGATCGGTTGATTTTGGGCAATCGCTTCTCGTGGTAAAACAAAAGGCTCGCGTGCGTCATGCTGTGCATATTCAAAAGCTTGAAACGCAATCACTGGCGTTAGCTGAGCAACCTCTTGTTGACTCTTAGCTTCCACTTCCGCTAAGTAGTCCACCAGAGACTCTTGATTGGCTTTACAGCCGATCAAAGAAACAAAAGTGACTAGCGCAGTCACGATTGACGTACTATTTCTCATCGCCTGCCTCCGCTTTAAATTGATAGGTGTAAGCCCGTACTCTGAAATGTAAGGTACTGCTCTCTTGACTGACTCTTTGCCAATCCACATCATCAACATTGATGATTCTTGGTAGCGTGGCTATCGCCTGAGAAAAATCGCCAATGTTGTGGTAACTTCCCGTCAGTTCAATATTCAATGGTAAGCGATACAAAAATGCCTGCGGTTGCTTTTCTCCCCAATCAATTCGAGTAAAGGTTAACCCATGTTCTAATCCCAGCTCGTTGACGGAAGCAAGCAAACTGGCCAGCTCTTGCTGTGCTGGGAGTTGGCGCAATAAAAAATCATAACGCTCAGCTAACTCATCCAATTGAGTTTGCAACTGAGGTAATGCCGCGACTTTATTGGCCTTAATGCGTACTAATGATTTAAGACTCTGCTCTTGCTGATTGAGCCCTTCGAGTGCCTCTTGTTTAGGTGATAAATACATGCCATAGCCGATGACTTGAATCACTACCATGACCAACACAATCACCGTCAGTTGTGCGTTGAGCGGCCATTCAAGCAATTCATCGATATCTAAATCACGAAAATTAGCCATGATGTTCACCTTGCCGAATCAACGCCTCTAATCCTGGTTGAGCAGTATGAAAATGAAAAGAGACCTTAAAACTCTGAAAATCTTTATTAAAACGCTGATTCCCAGCGACAATCGAGTGCATGCCTACTGCTGATAAGTGTGGTGACCTTTCTAATTTATCTAACATGGTGGCTAAGCGTGCGGTACTATCGCTAATCCCGCTGACTTCGACCGCATCCCCCTTCATACTAATTTTGTCGACGTAAACCCCTTCAGGAATCAACTCTGGCATCAAGTTCATCAATTGTGTGGTTTTATTGCGCTTTTGCTGTAAGGACTCAACAACACTGAGCCGGGCTTGCAGTGCTTGATGCTCAGCTTCGGTCATTTTGAGCGCCCGTAATCTCTGATCCAGTTGCTGAAGATGCTGATTCAAAAAATCTAATCGTGCCTGTTGGTGCTGTTGTTGCTGATCAAGGTAATGGCCGGTCCCCCATTGCATGAGCAAAGCGACTAAGACACCAAGACTCATAAGCTGGAGAAAGCGCCGTTTATGATCAGCACGCTGCGCCTCTCGCCAAGGGAATAAATTGATACTATGCAACATGCCCACTCTCCAACCATGCTATTCCTCGCAACGCAAGACCAGCAGCCGTCGTGAATTTAGGCTGATCATTTAACCGCTTACGTTGAGTGATTTTGTTGACAAAAGTCGCTAATGGCGCGAACCGTTCACAGGGTAATCCAAGCTGCTCGGTGATGGTTTCTGCTAGCCCATCCATCATCGCCCCGCCACCAGATAACCAGATCCCCGCTAGGCTTTGCTGACCATGAACGGAAGTAAATAACTGCAGTTGACGGGTTAGGCGTTCGACAAATAATCGATTGAATAGCCATTGGTTACGTTCATCGCTGCGCGCCATCGTTTCCGCCAGAGACGGCAATTCAAACCAGCGTGTACCTAAAGCAATATCCTTATAAAACGGCGCTTTATCAGCAAAATCGATACATAACGTTGTTTGGGTATAACCAACATCGACCAACATCCAATTCGAGCGCTGTTGAGCCTGACTCACCTGCTGCCAAATCTGAGCCAGACCATGTAATTGCACATCCAGTAAGGTTGCTTCCAGTCCGGCTTGTTGAATCGCCGATAATCGACTCGCGACGACTTCTCTTCGGGTGGCATACACCTGATAGGTCGCAGTTCGGTTTTTAGCGAACGCTTGAATCGGTAAGGGAACAAAATCTAAGCTCAGTTCTTCCATTGGCAACGGCGATTGATGAGAAAAAGCCTGATAAATAGCAAACTCTTTTTCACGAGGGTCTAAGTCGCTATCTATTTGTAATACTTTACTAATTACCGCCGTGTCAGGCAGTGCAATCGCAACCTTGCGACTAAATAGCGGCAAACTCTTTTTTAGTTCTTTGAGTTTCTTTACAATTTTCTGATAATTCAACGTGTCGTTATCGGCGAAAATGTCGTCAGTAATGACGATTTCTGTGCAACCGTGTAGCGAATAATTGTCGCCATTTGGTTTAAGAGCCACAGCTTTGATGCTGTGGTGACCGATATCGACACCAATAACTAATGATTTACTCATGCCATTAACTCCAGTGACAATTCTCAGCCTCACACACTTATTTGTGAGAAAATAACCGTTCACTATTTTTAAGTGCTGAGGTTTTAGTCTAGAGTACAGGGGTTTGTACTAAGACAGCCTCTACTAAACAGGGATTCTCCGGTGAAGTTCATAAAGCGTTTACTCATATTTTCATTGATTTGCATTATTCTTGGAGTCACTACAATCTTTGGCTTCTATTTTTATGTAAAGCCAGATCTACCCGATGTCGCTGAATTAAAAGACGTTCGGCTACAAACTCCCATGCAGGTGTTTAGTGAAGACGGTAAACTGATTGCTCAATTTGGTGAAAAACGACGCATTCCATTGCGCCTTGATGAAATGCCACCAGAATTACTCGAAGCGGTGATAGCAACCGAGGATTCACGTTTTTACGAACACTACGGCTTTGACCCGATTGGTATTACTCGTGCTGCAGTGGCCGTCATGGCCTCAGGGAGTGCCTCTCAAGGGGCAAGTACCATTACCCAACAACTGGCCCGTAATTTCTTCTTATCCAATGAGAAGAAAATCATGCGTAAAATTAAAGAGATCTTTATTGCCATTCATATTGAGCAGCTCTTGAGTAAAGAAGAGATCTTGGAGCTTTACCTGAATAAAATTTATCTCGGTCATCGTTCTTACGGTGTTGGTGCCGCAGCCCAAACCTACTTTGGTAAAGAAGTCAAAGATCTGACTTTAAGCGAAATAGCGATGATTGCTGGCCTACCCAAAGCCCCTTCTACCATGAATCCCCTTTTCTCTGTGGAGCGAGCCACTCACCGTCGCAATGTCGTCTTATTACGCATGCTGGCAGAAAACTACATCACGCAACAAGAGTATGATCAGGCTCGTAATGAACCATTAATCTCCAAATTCCATGGCGCAGAAATTGAGCTACGAGCTCCTTACGTGGCAGAAATTGCGCGCGCATGGATGGTCGAACGTTATGGTGAAGAAGCGGCCTATACCTCTGGGATGAATGTCTACACGACGGTCAACACCAAGTTACAACAAGCCGCAAACCAAGCCGCTATCGATAATCTCCTCGCTTACGACATGCGTCACGGCTACCGTGGTGCCGAAAAAGTACTCTGGAAAGCGGGGCAATCGGCTTGGGATACCCCGACCATGATCGCTCACTTACGTAGTGAACCCACTTACGGTGATCTTCTGCCTTCGATTGTGGTTAAGGTCGAAGAAAAATCGGCTCAGGTTTGGGTAAAAAATGCCGGGCTAAAAACCATTGCATGGGAAGACATGAACTGGGCAAGGCGATTTATTACTGACGATCGTCAAGGGCCTTTACCGACTAAAGCCAGTGATATTCTTGCGGTAGGTGAACAAGTATGGATTCGTCGCCAGCACGCTATAGGTGATGAACAAGAACACTGGACATTAAGTCAAGTGCCTAATGCGAATACGGCGTTCGTTGCTATGGATCCCGATAATGGTGCGATACTAGCACTGGTTGGTGGCTTTAACTTCGTGCACAGTAATTTTAACCGTGCAACCCAATCGGTCCGTCAGGTGGGGTCAAGTATCAAGCCGTTCATTTACTCTGCGGCTTTGGAAAAAGGCCTCACTCTAGCCTCATTAATCAATGATGCTCCGATTAACCAATGGGATCAAAGCCAAGGTATTGCTTGGCGTCCTAAAAACTCGCCCCCGACTTACGTCGGCCCCACTCGTCTGCGGATTGGTCTAGCGCAGTCGAAAAACGTCATGGCAGTCCGGGTACTGCGAGAAGTCGGCTTGGAAGAGACTCGCCATTTCTTGACCCGCTTCGGTTTTGAGTTATCTCAATTACCTCGCTCTGAGACCATTGCCCTAGGCGCAGGCAGCTTAACGCCCGTCAAAATGGCTCAAGGCTATTCGGTATTTGCTAACGGTGGATATTATGTTGAGCCGTTCTACATCAGCAAAGTGGAAGACAGTTTTGGCCATGTCGAGTTTTTAGCTAACCCCAAAGTGGTTTGTCATCAGGATTGTCAATCTTCATCCGATAATCCGTTCAATGAGCAAGATGCCACGGTCAATTATGCACCACAGGTGATTTCCGAACAGAATGCTTTCCTCGTTCGTGAAATGATGTATAGCAATATCTGGGGTGGCGGTGATTGGCG
The DNA here is from genome assembly GCF_009904895.1 of Vibrio sp. V31_P5A7T61. Taxonomy (NCBI): domain Bacteria; kingdom Pseudomonadati; phylum Pseudomonadota; class Gammaproteobacteria; order Vibrionales; family Vibrionaceae; genus Vibrio; species Vibrio sp. V31_P5A7T61. Next base: position 69,093 of record NZ_WXWI01000057.1, on the reverse strand, counting down.
TGCAGGAACGGGATGGAATGGTACCGGTTGGCGCGCACAAACCTTAAGACGTCGTGATGTGGGCGGAAAAACAGGAACAACTAACGACTCGAAAGATGCTTGGTATAATGGCTTTGGACCAGGCATGGTCGCAACGGCTTGGGTCGGATTTGATGATCATAGTCGTAACTTAGGTAGCACAGCCCCTAACCCGAATACTGATGATGATATTACTGGCGCGGAAGCCGGAGCGAAAACAGCCCAACCGGGATGGGTAGAATTTATGCGCATCGCTCTCGATGGTGTACCGGCCCAACCCAAAGCCATTCCACCGAAAATCATTCGCGTGAGAATTGATCGCGACAGTGGGCTACTCACCAATAAATTAGATTCCAGTTCTATGTTCGAATACTTTGTCCAAGGAACGGAACCGAAAGAGTATGTACAAGAGGACACCCCTCACAGTATCTACTTAGATGATAGTGACAGCTTATTTTAATCTTGACCGCCCCAATTAGGGGCGGTGTTATTTTCAGACACTGAACAGGCAGGCTATTGAGTGGCTAACGCTTGTAGGCGCTCTTTCATCACCTGAGCTAGCTGTTCATAGCGCTGGCGCAGCGGTGAACCGGGGCGATAAGCCAAAACAATTTGTCGTGATGGCTGTGGATTGACCGCTTTGATATAACATACACCATCTTTGGTTTTTTCATCCGGTAGCGAGAGCTGAGGTAATAAAGTAATCCCAGCCCCAGCGGCGACCATATTACGTAAGGTTTCTAAACTGGTGGCTTTAAAACGCTCATCGTCTTTCGCCCCCGCAGCAAAACAAAAACCTAACGCTTGGTCACGTAAGCAGTGACCATCGCCTAATGCCAATACGGTTTTACCGTTCAGTTCCAACATATCCACCTCATCACGATTGGCCCATTCGTGTGAACAAGGCACAGCAATACTCATCGGCTCGTTGTAGATATCGATCTCTTTAAAAGGGGCACTCTCCTCAACCGAGGCTAATACCAAGCAATCGAGCTTGCCCTCTTCTAACTGACGCACTAATTGATGCGTTTGCGCTTCATGTAAATAGAGTTCCAAATCAGGAAATCGAGCTTTGAGCTCAGGGATAATCTTCGGCAATAAATAAGGGCCTAGCGTCGGAATAAACCCAATGTGCATCGGGCCACTCATGGCCCCTCCCTGTTGACTGGCCATATCTTTGAAAACTTTAATTTCACTGAGAATACGTTTGGCTTGGTCAACAAGCTGTAGCCCAGAATCGGTAAATAATACCCGCCGACTACTACGCTCTAACAATACCGTACCAAGTTCATCTTCTAGCTTGCGAATTTGTCCACTAAGAGTCGGCTGACTGACAAAGCAGGATTCAGCGGCTTTACGAAAATGCTTGTGCTCAGCAAGAGCAACTAAGTATTCAAAATCTCGAATGTTCATCTTATTCCTAGATAAAAACCATCAATCATATCGAAAGCAACAGAAAAGGCGTCTCGTTATAGCGTCACTGCTGCAGTAAGAATATACCTATCAAAAACCATAACATTGAATGCTGATGACTATCAAAGCTTTTATGTTTTGCCACTAATCTCACACTGATGGGTTAATACTTCTCGTGTTTCGCTTAACGCGATAACATACTTAAGCGCTGCACCTCATCCATTAAGGAGTCACCATGAAACTCACCAGTTGTCACTACTGTGATCAAGCATGGTTCTGGAAAAAAATTGGTCGTTGCCAACGCTGTATTGATTGGTTAACCGTACTATCTGTCGCTTGCTGGGGAGTCTGGTTTTGGTTATTTAGAAATGAGCCAACCGCCATCGCATCCATCGCCCTTCTCTTCGCAGGTTTCGCTTTTAATGGTTTGTTATTTTTACATTTATGGATGAAGTTTGTCGTACTGCCTTGGCGAGAGCGTCAAAAAAACTCGACTGATCACTCGCCCACAAAAAAGCCCTAAAACGAAAAGGAGTTTTAGGGCTCTCTTAGAGCGATCTAAGAAAAAGCAGTGGTACAGATATAGACTGTGCTTTTTCTGGTTGGTTCCACTTTACACGATCTTTTTTGATCTTTTCTTTTGCTTGGTTTCACCATAAAAGATCTCAACACTTATCGTTGATGGATAACAATCCGCTGGGCAAAATCCACTTCTAAGGCTACTTCATCACAAGCATGTTGCCGCGGGCACTGCTCACAATCTTTTAATACCTTTTCCGGCAATAACGTTTTCGAGGTTGGAATAAAGTTCAGTTTCATAAAGAACTCCGGAGAACGAGTCAGTACGAACACTTTATTAATCGCCATTTGCTGGGCTTTTTTCACTAAGTAATGGACAATCGCACGCCCTTGACCTTGACGCTGCCAGCCCGCTTCAACCCCAAGAGAACGAATTTCTGCTAATCCTGAATCGTAAACGTAGAGCGAGGCGCATCCCGTGATCTCACCATGATGTTCAGCCACAGCGAACGAACCAATATCGCGTACAATGTCGCTTCGTGAACGCGGTAAGTTCTCGCCCATGTTTGCCCAATAAGCAACCATGCCTTCTAAACGTTCAATATCGGTTAAGCGTGCCGGACGTACTTTGACCGCACTTGTATCCCGCTTCGCCAAACGTTTTTCGGCCTCTTCAACGGCATAAGCCACTTGTGACGGAGCGACACCACCGAGTGCACTGCGTTTTTCTAAGCATGATTCGATGGTTAAAATGGCGTAAACATCATCTTCAATCACGGGAGAAAAGGCTTTTAACTCAGCCAAGGATAACTCTTCCAATGCGCAGCCTTTTTCGATAGCGCCAACTACCGCGACGCCGACAATATGGTGCGCTTCACGAAACGGGATACCTTTAGCCACTAAATAGTCGGCCAGCTCAGTAGCATTAGCATACCCTTGTTTGGCCGCTTCTAAAGTCCGCTCAGTTTTCACTTTGATCCCGTCAAAACACAAGGCTGCCATTTCCATACAATCATGCCAAGTATCAAGCGCGTCAAACAGCCCTTCTTTATCTTCTTGCATGTCTTTGTTGTAAGCCAAAGGCAAAGCTTTTACGGTCATCATCATCGCCGCTAATGACCCATAAACCCGACCAGTTTTACCGCGGATCAGTTCCAGAGCATCAGGATTTTTCTTCTGCGGCATTAATGAAGAGCCAGAGGTTACGGTATCTGCTAATTCAATAAATCCAGACTCACCGGAGTTATAGAAGATCATATCTTCGGCTAAACGCGATAAGTGAAGCATCGAAATCGATGCCACCGACATCAGTTCCATCACATGATCGCGATCCGACACCGAATCGAGTGAATTACGCGTAGCCCGGCGAAACCCAAGATCATAGGCCAACTGCTGACGATCAATAGGATAAGCGGTTCCAGCCAAAGCGCCAGAGCCGAGGGGACAAGTATCCAGCCGTTGTAGCGCATCTTGTAAACGTGAGTAGTCACGCTCAAACATCTCAACATATGCCAAACACCAATGAGCAAACGTGACGGGTTGAGCACGTTGCAAGTGCGTATAACCAGGCAGTACTGTCGCTTGATGTTGTTCAGCGACCGAAACCAACTGACTCTGCAATCTATCCAAGCCGAGCAGTAATTGCTGGCCTTGCTGACGACACCATAATTTTAAATCGGTGGCGACTTGATCATTACGTGAACGTCCGGTGTGCAGTTTCTTACCTAAATCGCCCACTTTACTGATTAACTGCTGTTCAACCCACGAGTGAATATCTTCCGCATCCGATGACAAGATCTGCTCAGGATCTTCCATTACCGCGAGCTTCAACTCATTTAATGCCAATTCTAATGCTTGTTGCTCTTGTTCTGTTAGTACGTTGACTGACCGTAATGCTTTCGACCAAGCAATCGAGCCGACAATATCTTGCTCAGCCAATCGGTAGTCAAAACGCAGGGAGTCGTTAAATTGTTTAAACCGGGTGTCTGCTGCTTGGGTAAATCTTCCGCCCCATAATGCCATTGCGTTTCTCCTACCTTTGACCTAAGGCGCATACGCCATAGGAAAACATCTTGTACTCGGGTTAAAAACAAGGATCGCCGAGCGATCCTTATGAGCTAATCTCTAACGATGGCCTCATTCAATCCAGTGAGGCTTATTTATTTTCGTTCAAGGCACGAATCCGACTCGCCAAAGAATACAAACGAATGAATCCACCAGCATGACTTTGGTCATATACTTCATCAGCCCCAAAGGTAGCAAACGCTTCTGAATACAAACTGTTCGCAGAACGTTTCTGAGTGGCGATCGCTTGCCCTTTGTAAAGCTTGATCACCACTTCACCGTTGACTTGCTGAGCGAGCTGATCAGCAGCGGCAAACACCGCTTCACGTAGTGGGGTGAACCAACGGCCATCATACACCAGATGTGAGGCTTTAATGCCGAGCTCTTCACGAAACTCAAACGATGCCTTGTCTAACACCAGTTGCTCTACTGCACGTAGTGCTTCCATCATGATCGTGCCTCCCGGAGTTTCATAACAGCCGCGAGATTTCATCCCCACCAAACGGTTTTCAACAATGTCGATCCGACCAACACCATGTTTAGCCCCTTTTTCGTTCAAATAAACTAAGGCGTTATAAGGTGTCATCAGCTCACCGTCGACACCAACTACCTGCCCCTTTTCCACTTGTAAAGTGACATACTCAGCGTCATTCGGTGCTTGTTCAGGATCAACGGTCCATACCCAGCAGTCCTCATTGGGTGCATTCCAAGTGCTCTCCAGTACACCACCTTCAGTGGAAATGTGCCACGCATTAGCATCACGTGAGTAAATTTTAGTTAACGATGCTGCGCAAGGGATATTACGCTCAGCCAGATAGTCGAGACACTCTTCACGGCTGACAATATCCCACTCTCGCCATGGGGCAATAACATGCAAATCTGGTGCAAGGGCAGCAAACGCACCTTCAAAACGTACTTGATCGTTGCCTTTACCAGTACAACCATGACACAGCGCATCAGCGCCGACTTTACGAGCGATCTCTACTTGTGCTTTAGCGATGATTGGGCGAGCCATTGAGGTACCCAGCAGATATTTCCCTTCGTAATACGCGCCTGTTTTTAAGGTTGGATAGATGTATTCAGCAACCATTTGTTCTTTTAAATCGACCACATAACACTCTGAAGCGCCTGAGGCTTTCGCTTTTGCTTCAATGCCTTGTAACTCTTCTTCTCCTTGGCCGACATCTGCAACAAAGGCAACCACTTCACAGGTATAGTTTTCTTTTAGCCACGGAATAATCACTGAAGTATCTAGACCACCAGAATAGGCAACTACTACTTTATTAACTTGAACTTTACTCATTGATGCTTTCTCCATTACCCAGTACCCGCTTAGCGGTCTGCACTAAGGTCTATTGATTGTGTTTAGTGGTCATGCGCCACTCATTGCCTATTGTGATTTATTGCGGTAAAAATTGGGTTCCAATACTTTCACCAGCAAATAGTTTGTGCAGCTTTTCCGGATAGCGCCATGTGGCGACTTGAATCGGACGCCCCAAATCATTGGCGGCCTCTAGTGCGGCTTTGACTTTGACGATCATCCCATCGGTGATCACTTTACCAGCAATCAAACTGGTGGCTTGCTGAGCGTTCAAGCTCGGCAATAAGTGCCCTTTGCCATCCAATACTCCACTCACATCAGAGAGCAGAACTAACTCGGCATCCAGTGCACCGGCCACCGCCACCGCCGCCTGATCGGCATTGACATTCATCATTTGTCCGTTTGCAGTAAGCCCAATCGAACTGATGATCGGTAGCCCGCCAGCATTAAGAATGGCTTGTAACAGTTGTGAATCGCCCGGCAGAGCTTTACCCACCGCTCCCAGTTCAGGATCGAGTTCCTCGACTTGACATAAGCTGCCATCCGCTAAACATAAACCGATGGCATTCAAACCGTCTTTTATGGCTTGTCCTTGGAGCATTTTATTGGCCGTTCCCGCTAACGCTCCGGCAATAAAAGGAATTTGTTCATAAGGGGTAACGCGTAGCCCTTCTTTCTTTACCGTCGGCAGGTGTAATTTTGCCATCAACTCATCGACCAAATAGCCGCCACCATGAACAATGACAATTCGTCGCTGAGCTTGAGCTTGATACAGTGCGATAGCGCCAAACAATTTGCTTAGCGTGTCAGAACAAGACAGCGCTGCGCCGCCTAATTTAATCACCAATGGATTATGCTGTGTATCTGTCATATTTCACCCTTACGCTTGGTGCTTTACACCAAAGCCGTTAGCTCAGAAAAACCGTAATGAATATTTAAACATTGCATCGCTTGACTCGATGCCCCTTTTAGTAAGTTATCGATCGCTGAAACGACGATGATATGCTCACCTTGCACTCGCCATCCCAAATCACAAAACGGCGTAAATTCCACATCTTTAATCGATGGCAAACTGGATTTTAGCCTCACCGCAGGCTGATCAGCATAAGCTTGAGTAAATGCCTCATCGACCTGCTGCGCCGTAACACCGGCTGCCAACTTCATGGTTATTGTGGCTAAAATACCCCGTTTAAAATTGCCCAGATGCGGGGTAAAAATCACCTCACAGCCTAAATGGGTAGCAATTTCTGGTTGATGACGGTGAGTAAATACGCCATAAGGCTGCAGGCTAACTTCACAAAAACTGTTGGTTAAGGTCGCTTTTCGACCTGCCCCCGTCACGCCGCTGGTCGCATTAATCACTGGCCATTGCTCAGTATCCAACAAATTTGCGTTAATCAACGGTTTAATAGCCAGTTGCGCCGCCGTCGGATAGCACCCTGCAACGGCAATCAGTGAACTATGCTGAATGGCTTCACGGTTCCATTCTGCTAAGCCATACACCGCCTTATCTAACCACTCACGGTGCTGGTGCTCAAAACCATAATAATTAGGATAAAAATCCTCACTTTTCACACGAAAGGCACCAGATAAATCAAAAACCTGACAATCTTGGGCGAGAAAAATCGGTGCCAGGTCGTGACTCACTTCATGAGCCGTCGCTAAAAACACCACATCGCACTGACTCGCAACAACAAATGGGTCAACTAAAGGCTCAATCTCCATGTCAATCAGCCCAGCTAATTTACCATGCAGCTCAGCCATTGATTTTCCTGCATCGAGACTGTTGGCGGAAACATATAAACCTGCTAGTTTGAGTTGAGGGTGTTTTTCCACCATCAGCGCTAATTCAGCACCGGTATAGCCACTTGCACCAATAATTGCGGTTTTTAACATTAATACCCATCCCAAAGCGGAGTGAAAGCCAAGTTAAAACTGATTTTTAATTTATAAAAACGAGTCTTAATTGGTTTTTTATTCATAAAAAGTGATTTAATATGTGTTTTACATTTTCAGCGATACTCTGTCAATAGTAGGAGCAAAGATAATATGCAATTACCTAGTTTCTTGGAGGTCTATTCGGGCCTGATTTCCACGCCTTCCATCAGCTCCACTGACCCGACATGGGATCACGGCAACAGTGAGGTGATTGCTAAATTAGCCGAATGGTTTGAAGCACTCGGCTTTACCACTCAAGTCGAAGTGGTTGCGCCAGGAAAACATAATTTAATCGCCAAAAAAGGCGCGGGAGAAGGCGGACTACTCTTGGCTGGGCATAGTGATACGGTGCCTTTTGATCAAGGTCGCTGGAATTTTGAACCTCATGCTTTAACTCAAGCGAACGATCGTTTCTACGGCTTAGGCACCGCCGATATGAAGGGATTTTTTGCTTTCATTTATCAAGCAGTAAAAAATATCGATTGGAGTAAGCAAAATAAACCCCTGTATGTCTTAGCGACCTGTGATGAAGAGACGACCATGCTGGGTGCCAGACATTTTACGGCTAACGCACCTTTTCAACCCGATTACTGCATTATTGGTGAACCGACCAGCTTAGTGCCTGTTCGTGGGCATAAAGGCCACGTCGCCAATGCGATTCGCGTAACAGGGCAGTCTGGTCATTCATCCAATCCTGCGCTGGGTGTTAATGCGATTGAGATTATGTACGAAGTCATGTTTGCCCTGATGCAACTGCGTGACCGACTGATTAAAGAGTATCATCACCCAGGCTTCGAGATCCCGAGTCCGACCCTCAATCTCGGCCATATTCATGGCGGCGATAGTCCGAACCGTATCTGTGGCTGTTGTGAGCTGCATTATGATGTCCGGCCTTTACCGGGAATTAGCTTAGATGGACTCGATAACCTACTGCGCGGCGCACTCAAAGACGTTCAAGACAAATGGCCAGGTCGAATTGCGATTGAAGCATTGCATGAACCTATCCCTGGTTACGAGTGTCAGCACGATCACCCGTTTATCCTTGGCGTGAGTGAACTGTGTGGACAACCCTCGCAAACGGTCAACTATTGCACTGAAGCTCCGTTTCTACAGCAGTTGTGTCCAACCTTAGTTCTCGGTCCCGGCTCTATCGATCAAGCGCATCAACCCGATGAATATTTATCCTTCGATTTTATCGAACCGACCGTGAATATTCTTTCTCAAGCCATCAATAAATACTGCTTTACTGAGTAATCCCATTTCCCCCGCGCCGCTCGTTGGATGGTGTTGATAGCGAGAGCGGCGCAACATCTCATCAAGGTTTTATATCGATGATGCCAGCATAAGCATGCTAATGGTTTCAATCAATTGTAAGAAAATTTCAACAAAATAAGTTATTTTGCCACCATTTTTCTAACAAAATGCAGCCTGACATAAATGAAATCTTTGTATGCTTTGTTTGACTCTACTAGACAAACTTCGCTAGATTGTGTAATTAAATAGATGACATTGGATGTAATTTTTTTACAAGGCAGGATGATAATGAATGAAAAATACGCCGCTCTAAAAAGTAACGTGAGCATGCTGGGTCGATTATTAGGGCAAACCATCCAAGCTGCTGACGGCGACGTTATTTTGGCAAAAGTCGAAACCATCCGACAACTTTCTAAATCAGCTCGAGCCGGCAACCAAGCCGATCGAGAAAAACTCATCGAAGAAATCAAACACCTCAATAATGATCAACTGACTCCGGTCGCGCGCGCCTTTAACCAATTTCTCAACTTAACCAATATCGCGGACCAATATCATACCATTTCTCGGCATAGCGAAGACCATCTTGGTGAAGCCAACGAGCTGCAAAGCTTATTCGCAAAATTGGCCGATAAAAAAATCAGCCAATTCGATGCAATCCAAGCCGTTCGTGATTTAAACATTGAATTAGTTCTCACCGCCCATCCGACGGAGATTACTCGTCGTACCATGATCAATAATTTGGTCAAAATTAACCAATGTTTATCGAATCTTGAGCTGAGCGATCTGTCTTCTAAAGAACGTCAAAAAACTGAACGTCGTTTAGAGCAATTAATTGCTCAAGGCTGGCACTCTGACGTCATTCGTAAACAACGTCCAACACCACTCGATGAAGCGAAATGGGGCTTTGCGGTGGTCGAAAACTCTCTCTGGCAAGCCGTTCCAGAATTTTTACGTGAGCTAAACGACAATATTAAAGCTAACCTTGGTGAAGGGTTACCGATTGACGCACGTCCCGTGCATTTTTCGTCTTGGATGGGTGGAGATCGCGACGGCAACCCCTTTGTGACCCATAGTGTCACACGTGAAGTTTTACTCCTCTCACGCTGGAAAGCCGCCGATTTATACTTAGCTGACATTAATGAATTGATCAGCGAATTATCAATGACCAAGTGTACCGATGCACTCCGCGCTTTAGCGGGTGAAGAAGAGCACGAACCTTATCGCGCGGTCCTCAAAGGTGTACGTCACTTATTGCAAGACACACTGGATATTCTCGACAGTAAATTACATGGCCAAAAATTGGCGGTTAAAGCGCCTTTACGGACCGAAAGTCAGTTATGGGACCCATTATACGCGTGCTATCAATCACTGCATGAATGTGGCATGGGGGTGATTGCCGATGGATCACTGCTTGATGCTCTGCGTCGAGTCAAAGCCTTTGGCGTCCATTTGGTTCGTCTCGATATTCGTCAAGAAAGTAGCCGCCACGCTGAGGCATTATCCGAACTGACACGCTATCTAGGGATTGGCGATTACAATCAGTGGAGCGAACAAGACAAACTGGCTTTTTTAACCAATGAGCTGAGCTCTAAACGTCCGCTACTTCCGCTAGATTGGCAGCCGTCTGAATCGGTCAAAGAGGTCTTAGAAACGTGCAAAATCATTGCCGCCCAACCGCAAGATGCCTTTGGTGCTTATGTAATTTCTATGGCTCATACCGCCTCTGATGTCTTGGCTGTCCATCTATTATTAAAAGAGTCTGGCTGCCCTTACCGCATGAGTGTCTGCCCGTTGTTTGAAACGCTCGACGATCTCAATAATGCCGAAAGCGTGATTAAACAGCTACTCGCTATCGATCTCTATCGTGGCTTCATTCAAAACCAACAAATGGTGATGATTGGCTATTCTGATTCCGCAAAAGATGCAGGGGTGATGGCCGCCGGATGGGCTCAATATCGGGCCATGGAAGACTTGGTCAAGGTGTGTGAAGAAGAGAGCATTGATCTGACGTTATTCCACGGTCGTGGTGGCTCGATTGGTCGTGGTGGTGCGCCGGCTCATGCAGCGCTATTGTCTCAACCACCGAAGAGTTTAAAAGCCGGATTACGGGTCACCGAACAAGGGGAAATGATCCGTTTTAAACTTGGCTTACCCGAAGTTGCCATCAACAGCTTACATCTTTACGCCAGCGCTATTTTAGAAGCGAATCTATTACCACCACCAGAACCAAAGCAAGAGTGGCGCGACTTAATGGAAGTCCTCTCACAAGTCTCTTGTGAAGCGTATCGAGCGATTGTTCGTGGCGAACCGGATTTTGTCCCTTACTTCCGTCAAGCAACCCCTGAACTTGAGTTAGGTAAACTGCCGCTTGGCTCACGCCCAGCCAAACGTAATCCGCAAGGTGGTGTGGAGAGCCTACGAGCGATCCCTTGGATCTTCTCATGGAGTCAAAACCGTTTGGTACTCCCAGCGTGGCTCGGTGCTGGGGAAGCGATTCAATACTCGGTTGATAAAGGCCATCAAGCTCTGCTTGAGGAGATGTGTCGTGAATGGCCATTCTTCTCTACTCGATTAGGCATGTTAGAGATGGTATACACAAAATGTAACCTTGATGTCTCTCGTTACTATGACCAACGTTTGGTCGAGCCAGCATTACGTCCATTAGGCGATCGCTTACGAGACCAGCTCCAAAAAGACATCAAAGCGGTACTCAATGTTGAAAATAATGAGAACCTGATGCAAAGCGATCCGTGGGGTCATGAGTCGATTCGTCTGCGTAATATCTATGTTGAGCCATTGAACATGCTGCAAGCTGAGTTGTTGTATCGGACTCGTCAATCCACCGAGGCGGATCCCGAGTTAGAGGAAGCGTTAATGGTCACTATTGCTGGCATTGCAGCCGGAATGCGCAATACAGGTTAGTAAAACCAGAATAAAACTCTAGACAGAGACCAAAAGGCCATCTAAAGATGGCCTTTTCTATGCCTTTCCGCGATTATTGAGAAAATTATCAACTTTTTTATTCGAAAAACTGTTTTTATTCTACTTTATGCTTATTATTTAGATATAATGCTAAACCCTGTGATGCCCTAATAACTATTTCAAATCACAGTCCAATCAATACAACATCATAATCCTAGGTGATACAAGGCTTTTTAAGGTGACAGAGACAGCACTCGATGCTGCATGACTGATACCTCATATCCCAATGTACCGATAGAAGTACATAAGATGGTTCAGTCGATTACGAAGTTACTCACCATTTGGATTAAAGACATGTCATTACCACACGTTATTCTCACCGTTCTTAGTACTCGTGACGCTACTGGATACGATATCACTAAGGAATTTTCAGCCAGTATTGGCTATTTTTGGAAGGCAAGTCATCAACAAGTTTACCGTGAACTGAACAAAATGGGGCAGCAAGGGTTAGTGACTTGTGTACTAGAGCCTCAAGATGGCAAGCCTGATCGTAAAGTTTACTCAATAACAGAAGCCGGCCGCCGAGCTTTAGGCGAATGGTTTGACCAACCAACGGCACATCCAACCGTTAGAGACGAGTTCAGTGCGAAGCTCATGGCGTGCTCAGTACAATCTGCTGAACCTTATCGTCTCCAGTTAATTGGATTAATTGAGGAATCTCGTAAGCTTGTTACCCACTATCAAGACATCGAGTCTGCATACTATGCCAATCCTGCGATGATGGATAAACAGCAGCGTTTAGAACGCCTGACCTTACGCCGTAATTTACTTACCCGTCAAGCATGGATCGAATGGGCAGAAGAGACGCTCGCTGAACTCAATGCGATGGCTTGATTGACCCAACATGAAAAAGAGGATGCTGAGCATCCTCTTTTTTTGTTGGTTTACTTCCCTTCCTAACCGCCACTCGAAGTGGTCAGGGTAGCTAAGGTAGATAGCCGATCAAATACCATCACCACCAATAAAGGTTTGTGAGCGACCATTAAATTGCTGGTCCATATCTAATGAGGGCTTATCTGTTTTCGGACGACCAACAATACGCGCTGGCACTCCAGCAACGGTGGTATGAGGAGGTACCGGCTGCAATACAACTGAACACGAGCCAATTTTCGCGCCTTCACCGACTTCAATATTGCCCAGGATCTTGGCCCCCGCACCAATCATCACTCCTTCGCGAATTTTTGGATGACGATCACCACACTCTTTACCAGTACCACCTAGCGTCACATCTTGTAAAATGGAGACGTCATTTTCAACCACGGCGGTTTCACCAATCACAATCCCAGTTGCATGGTCAAGCATGATGCCACAGCCAATGGTTGCAGCAGGATGAATATCCACCTGACAAGCCACTGAAATTTGATTTTGTAGATAAGTCGCCAGTGCAATGCGCCCTTGCTTCCAAAGCCAGTTGGCGACGCGATACCCCTGTAGCGCATGATAACCTTTGAGATACAATAGCGGCATCGAGTACATCGATACGGCAGGATCGCGATTCACGGTCGCACAAATATCGCAGGCAGCAAACTCACTGATCGTCGGATCAGCGGCCAAAGCTTCCTCTACCACTTCACGCACCGCCATGGCCGGCATAGAAGCCGTATTAAGTTTATTGGCTAAAATATAGCTTAATGCTGCCGATAAACTGTCATGCTTAATGATCGTCGCGTGATAGAAACTCGCCAACATCGGCTCTTGCTCGGATTGTTCACGTGCTTCTTGGATGATGGTTTGCCAAACTTTTTTCTGTGCGCACTGCTTCATTTTATTTTGCCTTTCACTGAGTTAGCCTCATCACGCTCATCCTCCAGACGGGTCGCGATAGCACTATCCTTCCACAGTATCTATCAGGTATTGAAAATTCAACCGTTATCGATTGCTGATCTCATCAGCAGTCTCGATCATTGCTCAGCTTTTTTATCTCGTGCGAGCAAGTCTTGCGCAGCCAAACGGGCATCTTTACCTTGATATAAGACCTGATAAATTTGCTCAACAATCGGCATTTCAACCCCCATACGCGCAGCTAATAACGACACTTCCTTGGTGTTACGATAACCTTCAACCACTTGTCCAATCTCTTGCTGAGCAGCATCCACCGCTTTACCTTGACCCAACGCTAAACCAAAACGACGATTACGAGACTGGTTATCGGTGCACGTTAATACTAAGTCGCCTAATCCTGCCATGCCCATAAAGGTTTCTGGCTGTGCTCCTAAGGCAGCGCCAAGACGAGACATCTCCGCTAAACCTCGAGTAATTAACGCCGTACGTGCATTAGCACCAAAACCAATCCCATCGGACATGCCTGCACCAATCGCAATCACGTTTTTCACTGCACCGCCCAGTTGCATGCCGATAAAATCATGGTTGGCATACACTCGAAAGGTTTTGTTGCAATGGATTTTTTCCTGCAAGTCGGCAACAAACTGAGCATCAGGCGAAGCCACCGCTATTGCCGTTGGCATACCCATAGCAAGCTCTTTTGCAAAGGTAGGGCCAGACAGTACCGCTAATGGCACACGACTGCCGAGAATGTCGAGGGCGACGTCTTGCAATAAACGTCCCGTTTCAGGTTCAAGACCTTTGGTTGCCCAGCAAAGACGACTGTCTTGACGCAGATGAGGTTGTAAGCTGCGTAATACTACCCCGAAGACATGGCTCGGAACGACAACCAGTAAATCTTGGCTGGCCTGCACCGCTTTCGACAAATCAGATTCAATAATTAAACTGTCTGGAAAGGCAATCCCGGGAAGAAACTCTTGGTTGGCACGATCAGACTGTAAACGAGCCATATGCTGAGGATCATGCCCCCATAGCACAATATTTGCTCCATTACGTGCTAGCGAAATAGCCAGAGAAGTACCGTAAGAACCGGCACCAATCACGGTCATGGTTATCGGTTTGGTACTGACATGCTGTGCTTTCGAATCGGTCATTTTTTTACCTAATGAATAGCGAATGAATGAATGGGTAACCTGAACGGCTCGTAACCGCTTATTAGATCGAGACTAAAAACAAAAATGCACATCGCTTAGCTCAATGAGCGGCTCTGTGCATTTTTCTACCTATTCCTAAGCGAGGTCAAGCAGTAAGGAATATAGACAGCCATTAAATCAAATTAAGCTTGCGCAGTTTCACCGGCAGCTTGCTGTTGTAGGTAGTTCATAAATAGAGCGTCGAAGTTGACTGGCGCTAGGTTTAACTGCGGAAAAGTACCTTTAACCACTAAGCTCGAAATAGTTTCACGCGCATAAGGGAAAAGAATATTTGGGCAGAATGCACCCAAACAATGAGCCAGTTGGCCCGCTTCCATTTGCTCTGCAGTAAAAATACCCGCTTGCTGAACTTCACACAGGAAGGCCGTTTCTTCAGCATTTTTTACCGTTACAGTCAAACGAAGCACGACTTCATAGACACCCTCACCCAACTCACGACTTTGCGTGTCTAGATCCAATTTAACATCTGGATTCCACTCTTTTTGAAACATCGTCGGAGAGTTTGGTGCTTCAAATGAAACGTCTTTGAGGAAGATACGTTGAATTGCGAAATTTTGTTGTGGTGCTTCTTGTTGTGCGGCTTCAGCCATGATTAAAATCCTTAATATCAAAAATAGTGGTCAGTCAACTGTCTTGAGACTAAACGAGTACCGATAAATCATCCAGAGGGCGTTGCCAATCAATGGCAACGATCACAACTCGAATCATTCAGCGCAGCTTGTGGCAAGCAACATTACTCAAAACGACACAGCAACGATTACTTTTTGCCACGAACCAAAGGTAACTTCGCTTCACTCCACGTTACTAAACCATTTTTAAGCAGACTGACATTTTCAAATCCTGCTTTGGCTAGATGTGTCGCGGCTTCACGAGAGTTATGGCCTGTTTTACATACGACTATGATGGGGTCAGCTTTATGTTTTTCAATAGCAGGGAAGTTACCCGCTTTGATCTCAGATGGTAAAATGTGAACTGCGTCAGTAATATGTCCCTGCTTATATTCATCTTTAGTACGAATATCAACCACAATCCCATTTTCACGGTTCATTAAATGGGTCACCTGAGCGGCACCGATCTCTTTATAGACGGCGGTGGAAGATTTATAAATATTTAAGATCAACGCGATAAACACCCCTACCCATGCGAGGGAGAGGATCATGTTCTGTTGAAAAAAGTCAATGTACTCTTGCATATCCTGTGCTCTTACAGTGGAAATTCAAAACAGTGATGGAGTATAACGGGCTTGCCAGCTTGACGCGAGTGCTAAGCGCGAGGAAAAGGAAAAGCCGTGACCTTATCGATGTGATCTTCATCCAGTGCCAACATGATCAAACGATCAATCCCTAACGCGACACCAGCGCAAGCAGGCAATCCCGCAGCCAAAGCCGCCAATAAATGCTCATCGATCGGCTGCGCAACAAGCCCCATCGCCACTCTTTTTTGGTTATCTTGTTCAAAGCGTTTGCGCTGCTCAGCCGCATCGTCTAATTCATGGAAACCATTCGCCAATTCGATGCCTTTAAAGTACACCTCAAAGCGATCCGCCACTCGTGGATCGTTTCGGTTTACCTTGGCTAATGCGGCTTGAGAAGCCGGAAAATCGTACACAAACACAGGTTTATGTTGCCCGATATGAGCTTCAACCCCAATGCTGAACAGCAATTGCAACAAAGTATCACGATCTTGCTCAGGCTCAGCGATATCACTGAGACCTAATTGAGCAGCCACCTGCTTAAGCTCGACGAGGCTAGCCTCAAGCGGACAAACGTTTAATACCTGCAAAAAAGCATCTTGATAAGTGATTCTCTCCGCGGTATCGGTAGAAAGTATCATCTGCAGTAAAGCATCCACCTCATCCATCAAATCATGATGATCAAAACCGACTCGATACCATTCGAGTAAGGTGAACTCGGGATTATGATAACGACCATTTTCTTCATTACGAAATGCTTTGTTGATTTGATAAATAGAGCCACTACCTGCCGCCAGTAAGCGTTTCATATGAAATTCAGGACTGGTCATCAGATACAAGGTTTTTCCTGCGGCATAATCCGGCCCAACAAATTGAGTTTGAAAGGTTTGCAGATGGATGTCAGTTACCGTCGCCTGACTCATGGCTGGAGTATCTACCTCTAATACCTCACGCTCAGCAAAAAATTGGCGGATATTCTGTAATAAACGGGCACGCTGCTGTAATTGGGCAATTGATGCACTCGGCATCCACTGTGGCTGACTCATAAAAAATATCTGTTATTGAACAAAGAGCATCATTTTACTCTGAGAAACCAAAAAACCAAATAAACCACAGCACACACTCTGTACGTGATCGTTATCACACAAAGCACATTAAGTATGCTTGTACTTGCACTACCGAAGCAAAAACCCAACAGAATCAATTTTTTCTTCGCTCTGCTCTTCTACACTAGAGCCAGCACTTGAGTTCAAGTGTTGAGTAGCGAGAGCGGATCAAGAATCTTTCTAGCCGCATCACGCGCCACATAATAATCAGAGGCGATAACCAAGCCTTACAATACACTACACTGGAGGATAACTGTGCAAACGATTACCACAGATATCGCAGTCATCGGCGCTGGTGGCGCTGGTCTTCGTACTGCTATTGCAGCGGCTGAAGCTAACCCAAATTTAGAAGTTGCACTAATTTCTAAAGTTTACCCTATGCGTTCCCATACCGTTGCCGCTGAAGGTGGCTCCGCAGCAGTTATCAAGGAAGAAGACAGCCTAGACAATCATTTTAACGATACCGTTGGTGGTGGTGATTGGCTGTGTGAACAGGATGTCGTCGAATATTTCGTTGCTAATGCAACCCGTGAAATGATCCAAATGGAGCAATGGGGTTGTCCTTGGAGTCGTAAAGACAATGGGGAAGTCAACGTTCGTCGTTTTGGAGGCATGAAAGTCGAACGGACTTGGTTTGCCGCCGACAAAACCGGCTTTCATATGCTGCATACTCTCTTCCAAACTTCAATTAAATACCCACAAATCAAGCGTTTTGACGAATACTTTGTGGTCGATTTATTAGTCGTTGATGGTGAAGTGCAAGGCCTGATTGCCATTCATATGGCAGAAGGTGAACTGGTCATTATTAAAGCAAAATCGGTAGTGCTCGCTACTGGCGGTGCTGGACGTGTCTACCATTGCAATACCAACGGCGGTATTGTAACGGGTGATGGCATGGCGATGGCGTATCGTCATGGTGTGCCACTGCGTGATATGGAATTTGTCCAGTATCACCCAACCGGACTACCAGGTACCGGTATTTTAATGACCGAAGGCTGCCGAGGAGAAGGCGGTATCATCGTCAATAAACATGGTTACCGTTATTTACAAGATTACGGCATGGGCCCAGAAACCCCAGTTGGTCAGCCGAAAAATAAATACATGGAACTTGGACCACGTGACAAAGTGTCACAAGCTTTCTGGCACGAACAGCAAAAAGGCAACACCATTAAACATCCATTAGGTGATGTTGTCCTACTTGATTTGCGTCATCTTGGTGAAGAATATCTGCAAGAACGTTTACCGTTTATTTGCGAACTATCAAAAGCCTACGTTAACGTTGACCCAGCGAAAGAGCCTATTCCTATTCGTCCAACGGTCCATTACACCATGGGTGGTATCGAAACCAATGGCCAGTGTGAAACTCGCATTAAAGGCTTATTTGCGGTGGGTGAATGTGCCTCCGTTGGTCTACACGGGGCCAACCGTTTAGGCTCTAACTCATTAGCTGAATTTGTTGTCTTTGGCCGCGTCGCTGGTGAACATGCCGTGCAACGGGCGGAAAGCTTTAAAGGCTGGAACGACTCGGCGATTAACGAGCAAGTCAAGGCCGTTGAAGCACGGATTCAAGCATTGATGAATCAAGAGGGCGATGAAAACTGGGCGACGATCCGTACCGAAATGGGTCATAGCATGGAAGCGGGTTGTGGAATCTATCGCCAAGAAGATCTGATGCAAACCACCATCGATAAGTTAGCTGAACTGAAAGAGCGTTATAAGCGCATCAGCATCAAAGATAAAGGTAAAGTCTTTAATACCGATCTACTGTATGCGATTGAAGTCGGTTATGGCTTAGAGGTGGCGCAAGCCATGGCACACTCAGCGATGCTACGTAAAGAATCGCGTGGTGCTCACCAGCGTCTTGATGAAGGCTGCACTGAACGTGATGATGTCAACTTCCTGAAACACTCATTGGCCTTTTATCAACCGGATAGCGCACCAAAGATTGATTACAGCGATGTGAAAATCACTAAGTCTCAACCTAAAGCGCGCCTCTACGGTGAAGCCGCTGATCAAGCCGCAGCCGCAGAAAAAGCCGCCGAGCAACGCGCAGAGGAGCAAAAATAATGGCCGCAGACCGTATTCAAAAAGTCGATATTTTACGTTACGACCCAGAGCAAGATGCAAAGCCTCATTTACAGGCGTTTGAGATACCGTTTGATGACACGATGTCGGTCCTCGATGCCCTCGGTTACATCAAAGATAATGTCGATAAAGATCTCGCCTATCGCTGGTCTTGTCGGATGGCGATTTGTGGCTCTTGCGGCATCATGGTCAATGGTGTGCCTAAGTTAGCCTGTAAAAGCTTCCTGCGTGACTATCCAAATGGTGTCAAGATTGAACCGCTCGCTAACTTCGCGATTGAGAAAGATTTAATCGTCGATATGACGCCGTTTATCGAACGACTAGAAGCGATTAAACCGTACATCATTGGCAATGATCGCACCCCTGAAGATGGTGCGAACTTACAAACGCCAGAGCAGATGGCTCGCTATAAGCAGTTTGCAGGCTGCATCAACTGTGGTCTGTGTTATGCCGCTTGCCCTCAATTTGGACTTAACTCTGAGTTTATCGGCCCGGCAGCACTGACCTTGGCGCACCGTTATAATTTGGATAGCCGAGATAACGGTAAAGCCGAGCGCATGAAACTGATCAACGGTGATAACGGCGCTTGGGGCTGTACTTTCGTTGGCTACTGCTCAGAAGTCTGCCCAAAACATGTTGATCCGGCTGCAGCCGTTAACCAAGGCAAAATCGAGTCCTCCATGGATTTCGTGATTGCCATGTTGAAACCTGACGGTTCACCTAAAAAAGTGGAGGCATAGAATGAGTAATCGTAAACCTTACGTTCGTGAAATGACCCGTACGTGGTGGAAGGATGATCCTTTCTATCGTCTTTATATGGTACGCGAAGCAACCGTACTGCCACTCATTCTATTCACGCTATTTTTGACTATCGGGCTGGGATCTTTAGTCAAAGGTCCCGAGGCTTGGCAGAGTTGGTTAGCGTTTATGGCGAATCCACTGGTTGTAGCGATTAACATCGTTGCTCTAGCGGGGAGCTTATTTCATGCACACACCTTTTTTGGCATGATGCCGCAAGTCATGCCGATTCGCATTAAAGGTAAGTTGCTGGATAAAAAGATCATTGTCTTAACTCAGTGGGCGGCAGTGGCTGTCATTTCACTGATCGTTCTCATTGTGGTGTAAGGAGCTTATTGTGGTGAATACCAATCCAAAACGTTCAGACGAACCCATCTGGTGGAGCCTATTTGGTGCTGGTGGTACTTGGTTTGCGATGATTACTCCGGTCACGGTACTCGTGCTTGGGATCATGGTTCCACTGGGTATGATTGATGCGCAAGCCATGAGTTATGAGCGAGTCAGTGCTTTCGCGACCAGCATTGTTGGTGCTTTATTTATTATAGGCACCCTTGCTTTGCCAATGTGGCATGCCATGCACCGCCTACATCATGGTATGCATGATCTGAAATTTCACACTGGCTTGGCGGGAAAAATTGCTTGTTACGCATTTGCGGCGCTGATTTCTGTGTTAGCCGTTGTGTTTATTTTTCTGATCTAGTTACGCAAGCTGATTTAGCCATTCAACCTTCCATTTATGCTCACCCCTAATGGAAGGACACTAAACGTAAGAGCCAGCGCATTGCGCTGGCTCTTTTATCTCTATTTGATGAGATATGCCCAAACGAGTTGAAGATGCAGGTAGGCGGCAAGTGAGTAAATCCCCATGAGCATAGGCAAACTATGTGATTGAGGTGAACAAACGTAGCCAATACCGCTGCAGCTTCAAGTAGGAAGGGGATAGAAGCTTATTTCACGCGTCCAACATACTCGCCACTGCGGGTATCGACTTTAATCACTTCACCAATAGCGATAAATAAAGGTACGCGAACTACAGCGCCAGTAGCTAAAGTCGCAGGTTTGCCACCAGTACCTTGCGTATCGCCTTTTAGGCCAGGATCGGTTTCGGTGACTTCTAATTCAACGAAGTTTGGTGGCGTAACCGAGATTGGGTTACCATTCCATAATGTCAAAGTGCAACTGGTGTTTTCAACCAGCCATTTCGCGCTATCACCGACTGATTTTACATCCGCGGCAATTTGCTCAAACGTTTCGTTGTTCATAAAATGATAGAATTCACCATCGCTGTACAAGTAATCAAGATCGATATCGATCACATCAGCCACTTCGGCAGAATCACCTGACTTGAAGGTTTTCTCTAACACTTTACCAGAAAGCAATTTACGGATACGTACACGGTTAAATGCTTGACCTTTACCTGGCTTCACATACTCATTTTCGAGAATGACACAAGGCTCATTATCAAGCATAATTTTCAGACCGCCTTTAAATTCGTTCGTGCTAACAGTAGCCATTTTTTCCTCTTACCTTCTTCGAGTTAAATTCAATGCCAAATATAATAACCCGAAAACACCAATCTGTTGAGCAAAACTGGCTGCAACAGCTAGCGAATGGGATCTCCGATCCCGAGCAGTTACTCACACAGTTAGCCATCGATCCATCGCCTTGGCAATCTGGCTTTAAAGCCAGAGCGCTTTTTGCGCAGCGAGTACCCCAGAGTTTTGTTGAGCGGATGGAAAAAGGTAATCCTCACGATCCCCTTTTGCGCCAAGTGCTACCATTGAGTGACGAATTTATTATTCACCCTGGCTACTCGACGGATCCACTCGAAGAACAAAATAACTCGACGCCGGGGTTATTGCATAAATACCGTAATCGCTGCTTACTGATCGTCAAAGGTGGCTGCGCGATCAATTGTCGCTACTGTTTTCGACGCCATTTCCCTTATCAAGATAATAAAGGCAATAAATTGGTGTGGCAGCAAAGCCTCGACTACATCGCCCAACATCGACAGCTCAATGAAGTAATCCTTTCCGGTGGCGATCCACTCATGGCAAAAGATCATGAGCTGAGCTGGCTGGTCGAACAGATTGCCGCTATCCCACACATTAAGCGATTACGGATTCATTCTCGCTTACCCGTGGTGATCCCCGCTCGCATTACCGATGAACTAGTAAGCTTATGCGCCGAAACTCGTTTGCAGGTGATCCTCGTAACCCATATTAATCACGCTAATGAAATTAATACTGAACTGAGCCAACAACTGGCTCGCTTAAGGGCCGAAAAAGTAACGCTACTCAATCAAAGCGTGCTCTTAAAAGGCGTCAACGATTCAGTACCGGCACAAGTCGCATTAAGTGAAGCATTATTTGATGCTGGAGTTTTGCCCTATTACTTGCATGTACTAGATAAAGTGCAAGGCGCGGCGCATTTTTATGTTAGTGATGAGCAAGCTAGAGCGATTATCGCAGGGCTGATCGAGCAAGTGTCTGGTTACTTAGTTCCCAAGTTAACCAGAGAAATTGGTGGACGACCGAGCAAAACGCCCTTAGATCTCCACCTCGAATGATTCGCTAACTCTATCGGTCATCATACCACCGTCAAACGTTACCACTGAGGTGATTGTGGTCGATGATGATAAAAAGAGTATAAACATTTTTTATCAAAACCAATAAAGTCTATGATTTAACTAATCAAACAAGATCACGCATACTGACGCCTTTGTCGCGCGCTCACATTTGGAGACAACATGTTCACTTTAGACACCCTACTTGATCTAGGGCCGTTCAGCTGGTATGCACTGTTTTGTTGTGCGGTTAACGGATTGCTGGTCGGTATTGAGCGACAAACTCGTGGCAAACCCGTTGGGATTAGAACCTCGATTTTGATTATCTCCGGAACCTATTTTTTTATGGCGATGGCAGTGTCTTTGTCGCCAAATACCTTAGATCAAGCGCGCGTACTAGGACAAATTATTACTGGGGTGGGTTTTTTAGGGGCCGGCGTAATGATGACTCAAGACGGTAAAATTCATGGCGTAACCTCTGCCGCGGTAATTTGGGTGCTCGCAGCACTCGGTTTAATGATCGGCTTAGGCTATTGGGTACAATCGGTGGTGATTACCCTGCTGGTTTTGTTAGTGCTCTATGGTGTTGATAAAGTGGAAAATACTTTTCAAAGTTTACGCCGTGGTGTTCATCAACGATTTCGTGGCCGTTAATTGCATCATTTCACTCTCGATAAATATAAAAAAACCGGAGTTTTCACTCCGGTTTTTTACTAATTAGCGCATTAGGCTAGCATGTCGGGTAGCAGCAGCGCATTACTGCGCCACCGCCCCCTAAGAACCGTACGTGCGAGTTTCCCCGCATACGGCTCAAGCCTTTATAAGTTCCATTATGGATGAAACCAGCAACTAACTTTTACCAAGATGTTTTCAAAGAGGTATTGGCAACTGAGATACATGAATTTGTCGATGACAATTCACATGCAACATCATTAAGTTCGAACTGTCGTCGCTGCCCCCATCAACCCGTCGGATGATATGGTGAATATCCCACTCATCTTCTGAGTTGAACGTCTGTTGACAGACCGCACACTGGAAGTTTTGTCTTTCAACAATCTTCCACAACTTCAGGTTACCTGCCAAAGATTTCTTCAACCTTTGCATCTTTAGACGTTCAAAATACTGCTCGTCTTCGGGTAGGTAACAATTGGCTGTTGCCCGAATTTTCACATGCTTGTCGATC
Organism: Vibrio sp. V31_P5A7T61; assembly: GCF_009904895.1. Taxonomy (NCBI): domain Bacteria; kingdom Pseudomonadati; phylum Pseudomonadota; class Gammaproteobacteria; order Vibrionales; family Vibrionaceae; genus Vibrio; species Vibrio sp. V31_P5A7T61. Next base: position 45,658 of record NZ_WXWI01000057.1, on the reverse strand, counting down.
TTCACTCGTGCTGCGTAAAACAGACGATAGTAGCCTTCTTCCCCTTTTTGTTTTGGTGCGCTAAACACCCAATTTCTTTCACCCACTGTCTTAAAATACTTGTTCTTAATCCAGCGTTTACGGCGATTAGAATGAATGCGTCGGCACCATTTCCAAAGCATTTTCCAGATCCGGTAATCCACATACTTAAATGTCTCGCTAGCACAAATCCAACGATGGTAGTTACACCATCCCCGAATCATCGGATTCAGCTTGGCAATGATCGCCTGAGCTGGAGCCATTTTATTGCTGTTGAGATAATCCCGTATGTTGTTCAGCAATGTCTGCACGTTTTTCTTCGACGGTTTGATTAACATCTTACCGTTGTATTTTCGTACATTTTGCCCAAGGAAATCGAACCCTTGCTCTATATGTGTAATCAACGTCTTTTCCTTCGATAGTGCCAACCCACGCTCCGCCATAAAGGCTTCAACTATAGGTAACACTTCATTTTCCAGCAGCTCTTGCGAGATCCCAGTAATGATGAAGTCATCCGCATAACGTACATAGTTGACCTTAGTCTTATAGCTCGCCTTGGTGTTCTTCTTCCCAAAATGAGATTCCAATACCTCGTCAAGTCCATCTAAAGCCATGTTGGCCAACACAGGAGAGATAATTCCCCCTTGTGGTGTGCCTGCCACAGTAGGATTCCAACTTCCGGATTCCATAAATCCGGCTTTCAGCCATTTCTTTAATATCGCTTTATCCATAGGGACGTGGGCAATAAGCCATTCATGACTGATATGGTCGAAACACCCTTTGATATCGCCCTCTAGTACCCATTGGGCACTCGACTTACGGCTGAGATTCACGAAACATTGTTCGATAGCATCAGCGCAAGCACGATGAGGACGAAAGCCATAGCTATTCCTGTCCGCTCTGGTTTCCGATACGGGCTCTAAAGCTAGCAGGTACAAGGCCTGCATCGCTCTGTCCCGCATGATCGGTATCCCCAATGGGCGGGTTTTTCCGTTAGCTTTAGGAATGTGAACACGTCTTAGTGGCATCGGTTTGTAACCTTTACGACTGAGATTATGTATCGCTTCCCATTTCAATTGGGGTGTATTCCAGATTGCTCCGTCCACACCGGGTGTTTTCTTACCACGGTTCTCAGTAACCTTTCGAACCGCTAATGCTCTGGCAGAAAAAGACTTCACAAGCATTCGTTGCAGTTGCTTTACTTGTCGCCAATTTTTCCTTTGCGTTGCTTTCGCAATCCGCACTTGTAGCTTCTTCACTGTCCGATGGCATAGTTTCCAATCTAGGGCATGCCAGCCATCATTCTGGTGTGAGAATGCAGGTAAACACTGTGTGCTACTCATCTTGCTTTCCTCATGGTTACCCCCATGGGAAATGAAGACAGATCCCCCCTTAGGGTGAAATGTCATTCACCCTAGGGGGGATTGTTTCAGGTTAACGCAATAACATTAACCCGCTTTCAGCTTTACAAGCCATCTTACGATTAAAGACCTAATGGAAGTCTGCACTCTTTCGAGTCGAAGCAAAGTCTGAACCTCTATCATGACCATTACAGCCAAGCATTCGCTTTTTCCATCGTTCCCATACCCACTTACCCAACAGCTTCTCTTACGAGTCACCTGCCACTTGGGCGGATAATTGGGCTTACCAAGTTCCTGTGTTTGTACAAATAGTTACTTAGGTTCTGTCTATCCAACGGTGGCACAACAGTAGCGTCTTCCCAGATGTAAAAGAAAGAACCTGTCCACATACCTTTTGGTCAGAGCGTAACAAAGACATTTCGCTCAACGCGGCTGACGTTGTTTATCAACAGTTCACGTACGTTAACCCTATAACCAAGCCTAGCCCCTCAACCACTTGTCATTAGTGATATCTACAATTCTGCTCACACAGAAATTGCACCTTTTCAGGGGGTACATTGTCAGGAAGCTTCGCACCAATCCATTACTAGATTCGCACTATCCCTAGGCTACAACTTGCTACAAAGTTGGTCTTATCAGTTCAGGCTGCTGCTGAAAGTAAGACAATACAACACACAAGCTTCAGTCGTTTTGACCGTGAAGCGCATCTTCTTGTGATGAAACACAGTAAATTACCGAGTTCTATTAAGAAGCCAGTGCTTTTAAGTGAAGGGCATATCGGGCATTGCCCGATATGTCGGTCCCAAGTTTTATTTTCCTAAATTGCGGTTTCCCGCTCACGTTGTACACCTTTAAAAGGTATGTGATCATAGTGAAAATCTGAGGCAGCGGTGCTGCCTCAATACTTGTTTCCTTACTGCTGTTTCCAGCGGGTGGTTTAATGGTGAGGAACTCTTGGGAGAGCGCTATCTTTACATCCTCGGGTGATAGCTAGGGCAGTTATATCTTCTGATATTTCTGCCCACCTTAGTGATTAACACCAAGGAACGGTCAAATGCGACCCTTGTCGCATCACATCATGCCGCCCATGCCCCCCATACCGCCCATATCAGGCATTGCTGGGCCATCTTTCTTTGGTAGCTCAGTCACCATTGCTTCCGTAGTGATCATCAGACCTGCAACTGAAGCAGCGAATTGTAGTGCACTACGAGTAACTTTAGTTGGATCCAAGATACCCATCTCGATCATATCGCCATATTCACCCGTTGCAGCGTTGTAACCGTAGTTACCTTCACCAGCACGAACATTATTAGCAACCACCGAATCTTCTTCGCCAGCATTTTTAACGATTTGACGAATAGGGGCTTCCATTGCACGCAGCGCAAGGCGGATACCCACGGTTTGATCTTCGTTGTCACCTTCAAGGCCCGCTACTTTAGCGGCAGCACGAATTAGTGCAACACCACCACCCGCAACAACACCTTCTTCAACCGCAGCGCGAGTCGCGTGTAGCGCATCTTCTACGCGATCTTTCTTCTCTTTCATTTCAACTTCAGTGGTTGCACCGACTTTGATTACTGCTACACCGCCAGCCAATTTAGCAACGCGCTCTTGCAGTTTCTCTTTGTCGTAATCTGATGTTGCATCTTCAATTTGTTGACGAATTTGCACTACGCGGCCTTTGATAGCTCCTTCTTCACCAGCACCATCAATAATGGTGGTGTTTTCTTTGGTGATAGAAATACGTTTTGCTTGGCCAAGATCTTCCAGCGTCACTTTTTCAAGTTCAAGACCAATCTCTTCAGAGATAACGGTACCGCCAGTTAGAATAGCAATGTCTTGTAGCATTGATTTACGACGGTCACCAAAACCAGGTGCTTTAACCGCAGCAACTTTAACGATACCACGCATATTGTTAACAACGAGAGTGGCTAACGCTTCGCCTTCGACATCTTCCGCAACAATCAGTAATGGACGAGACGCTTTGGCGACGCCTTCAAGCGCAGGCAGTAATTCACGGATGTTAGAAATTTTCTTATCAACCAACAGAATGAATGGGTTGTCTAAGTCAACGCTACCCGCTTCTTGGTTATTAATGAAGTAAGGAGATAGGTAACCGCGATCAAATTGCATACCTTCCACAACATCAAGCTCATCTTGTAGACCTTGACCTTCTTCAACCGTAATAACGCCATCACGGCCAACTTTTTCCATTGCTTCAGCAATGATATTACCCACGCTTGAATCAGAGTTTGCAGAAATAGTACCCACTTGAGCGATGGCTTTGGTGTCTGCACATGGTGCTGATAGGTCTTTCAACGCTTCAACGGCAGCAACAACGGCTTTATCAATACCGCGTTTCAAATCCATTGGATTCATACCCGCAGCGACAGCTTTCAAGCCTTCAGTAATGATCGCTTGTGCTAATACGGTTGCGGTTGTCGTACCGTCACCAGAAGCATCATTGGCTTGTGAAGCGACTTCTTTTAGCATTTGTGCGCCCATGTTCTGGAATTTGTCTTCCAGTTCAATTTCACGCGCAACGGACACACCATCTTTAGTGATAACTGGAGCACCAAACGATTTGTCTAATACTACGTTACGACCTTTAGGGCCAAGAGTCACTTTTACCGCGTCAGCGAGAACATTAACGCCTTCTAGCATTTTAATGCGTGCATCGTTACCAAATTTAACGTCTTTAGCAGCCATGTTTCATTTCCTTTTCTTAATTCTGTTTTAATCAATCGTTTTTGAATCAGAGCAAAAATTACTCAATGCTTACTCTTACTCGACAATCGCCATGATGTCGTTTTCAGATAGAATCAACACTTCTTTGCCATCGATCTTTTCTGTTTTGGTACCGTAACCTTCAGAGAAGATAACAGTATCACCCACTTTTACATCCAGCGCTTGAACCGAACCATTCTCAAGGATACGGCCTTTACCCACAGCTAATACTTTGCCACGAGTGGATTTTTCTGCCGCTGAGCCCGTTAGAACAATGCCACCAGCAGACTTAGATTCAACTTCTTGGCGTTCAACGATAACTCGGTCGTGTAATGGACGAATGTTCATCGGTCGTCTCTCCTGATTTTATTTTCTATGAGGTTAATGAAAAGGCTGATTACTCAGCTTGTGACTGTTATGTGGGGGAGAAAGCCAACAATCCCAAGGGGGAAGAATAAAAAAAACGTGATTTAGTTAACAAATTTATCGAGAAAAGATTCAACGCCCAAGGAAACGATCGATCAACAACGATCCATAGGATCAAGAATTGCAGACTCAACGGTCATCCAGCGCGACGTTCAGTGAGGATTCTATTCTCAGGTGATTGTAAATCCTTTGCTTTATTAAGAGGCTTATCCATAATAGACAGAGTAATTAAAGAGGAAAACCATGAAGACCATCGAGCGGATTTTACACACCATCAAACGAGAAGGTGCTGTCACAGCAAAACAAGTGGCAAATGATCTGCACATTACCACCATGGGCGCTCGACAGCATTTACAAAGCTTAGAAGATGAGGGGATCCTGATTTTCTATGATGTCAAAGTCAAAGTCGGTCGCCCAACTCGTCATTGGTCGCTAACCAAAAAAGGACATGATCAGTTTGCAGACCGACATGGTGAGCTAACGATTCAAATGATCGACGCGGTTGAACATCTATTTGGTCAAGATGGCTTAGCCAAAGTCACCGCTGAACGAGAAGCGCATACACTGCAACATTACCAACAAGCATTAATAGCCTGTAATGATTTAGCAACTAAATTACAGACTTTAGTCAAATTGCGTGAGCAAGAAGGCTATATGGCTGAACTAGAACGTACAGAATGGGGCTATTTATTGATTGAAAATCACTGCCCTATCTGTCGAGCGGCTAAACGCTGCCCCGCTCTCTGCGTCTCCGAACTCAATGTGTTTAAGCAGCTACTTGGCCCAGAGTGTCATATCGAACGTAGCGAGCACATTATTGAAGGCCAGCACCGCTGCGCTTATCGTATCCAACCTGTCTCAGCACATCTTTGAGCGCCGTAGCCGATTTTCTGTTTCAATAATGAGAATGGCGTGATTCTCTTCTCATTATTTTGATCTGTTATCTATACTGATCATTAAGTCATTAGGAGGCATGGCCTGTAACAAGTAAACACGTGGTGAGCTTCAACCAACCAACAAGTTCAGCAACGCTATTTGCTTTCGGGTCACCTCTTCATCCGCCATGATTTACCTCATGGCATGGTACTCATAGAAGATAAGGTGCACTCAATGTCTCGATCACCCAGTCCTATCCAAGTTCTCCCCTCTTTTGATGAGTTAGTATTGCTAGCGGAGCAAAATCCTGAAGCGTTTAGCTCGTTGAAACAATCGCTCTGTGATGAATTGATTGATTCTGCTTCCGCTATCATGCAAGAGCGATTACGCGCCCAGCAAAACCATATTGATCGCATACTGAGCCGCTGTAAAAATCCTCACCATGCAAATGTCAAACTGATGCAGGAACTGAGTGTACAAATGATCAAGTTTCGAGGTGCTTTAGAAGGAGATAGCCAACCAACCACCTCGGCACAAATTATCCCTTTTCAAGCTCGCCACGATGATTGGCGCTAGGGATTCGTTGTATGGGGGGATTTGCCAAAACGATTATCGGTCACTTTACCCGCAAGAAAACCACATTCGACTAAAATCCAACTTCCGCAGCCCAATGCAAGTAACGCAAGGGCGGTTTCCCACCAATTGGGAGTGGTCGCCATCGTTGTTTCCCCAACGGGCATACCCATTCGCCCGACCAACAACGGTAAATTCAATAACAACCACCAACTCGACTTATCGCGATCATGCCAGCGCTTAGCGGTTACCGCTAAATCTGGCAATAAGAGCCCAAGCAGTAATAATGGCCAAAGATAGGCCGCAAAGCTCGGTAACCAGCGACTCACTGTTAACATGAAAACAATAATGGTCAAATAATAACCGAGATTCCATAACCAATAGGTTTGGCGACCAATCCGGCCATGGAAAGAAAACAACAATTGGGTTAATGGCATTACTTACTCACTCAATAAATAATTTTCTGAAAACTATCTTTGTCCATATCACGCACATTGATCGTTAATGAATGAACCTGACTCGCTTGCTCAGCGAGTACGGCCATTAACTGGCGAGAAAGCTCACGTTTTTGTTGGCCACTACGTCCATCGAGTAATTCAAAGCTGAGATGGATAAAGTCGACACTATCGCCCTGTTCACCAATCAACCAATGATGACAACGCAAAGTGCGAGATTTGATCGAGGCGGTTTCAAATAACCCACTGTCTATCGCTACTTGATGTAAATCTTCCAGTAATCCTTGGATGTTGACTCGCTCCTCAACAGAATTTGAATACTCTAAGACTAAATTTGGCATGAAAACTCCCTGTCTATCACTCTCGATGATTCATTTGCCACGATAGCAAAAATGATTCCCCTTAATATCACTCTCGTCAGCTTAACGCACTATGGGCAAGACAGAAAAGAGGATCCAAGAAAGTCATGACCCTAATCATGATCTATGCGCTTTTATCTGTTATATTCTTTGCCAGTCGTTCTTTTTTTATCAATTAAATTGGAGATATTCCTATGCGTCGTCCTGTTGTGATGGGTAACTGGAAACTTAACGGTAGCAAAACTATGGTGACTGAGCTACTGAATGGCCTGAATGCTGAGCTAGAAGGTGTAAACGGTGTTGATGTGGCTGTCGCTCCACCAGCGCTATACCTCGATCTTGCTGAGCGTTTAATCAAACAAGGTGGCAACAAAATCATTCTTGGTGCACAAAATACTGACCTAAATAACAGCGGTGCTTTTACCGGTGATATGTCTCCAGCGATGTTAAAAGACTTCGGCGCCACTCACATCATCATTGGTCACTCTGAGCGTCGTCAATACCATCATGAATCTGACGAATTTGTCGCTAAGAAATTTGCATTCTTAAAAGAGAACGGTCTAACACCAGTGTTCTGTATCGGTGAATCAGAAGCACAAAATGAAGCCGGCGAAACCGAAGCGGTTTGTGCGCGCCAAATTGATGCCGTGATCAATGCTTACGGCGTAGAAGCACTAAACGATGCGATCATCGCTTATGAACCCATCTGGGCAATCGGTACTGGTAAAGCAGCAACAGCGGATGACGCACAGCGTATCCATGCTTCTATTCGTGCTCACATCGCCGCGAAAAGCCCTGCCGTTGCCGAGCAGGTGATCATTCAATACGGTGGCTCAGTGAAAGCAGAAAATGCAGAAGCTTACTTCTCACAACCAGACATTGATGGCGCTTTAGTTGGCGGTGCTGCACTGGATGCGAAGAGCTTTGCTGCAATCGCGAAAGCAGCCGCTAAAATGAAAAATGCTTAATCATTATCAATAAGTTATCTCAAGGCCAGCCATGCTGGCCTTATTTTTATCGCCAAGTTCATCGCTAGTACCCGATCCTGATATAGAGTATCCTAGCCCCTCTTGCACTTTCTATTCGCTGATTCACCATGCACGATAAACACGGCTTGTTGTCCGCCCCTATCCCCCAAGTACTGCGCCAAATGACGCTGCCAATGACGGTAGGGATGATCGCTATCTTACTGTTTAACTTAGTCGATACCTTTTTTATTTCGTTGCTCGGTACTCAAGCGCTAGCCGCCATCAGCTACACCTTTCCGGTCACCTTCGCCGTCAACTGTATCACCATGGGGATTGGCGTTGGACTCTCTACCTGTATTGGCCGTTTATTAGGTCAAGGAGAAACCAAGCAAGCGGCGCGCCTGACTAGTCATGGTTTGTTATTGGCCGTGGTCCTGGTACTGTGCGCCTCCTTCATCGGTGTTCTTACTATCGACCCACTATTTCGTTTACTCGGCGCACAAGCTGAACTGCTCCCCCTGATTAACCAGTATATGCAAATTTGGTATCTGACCATTCCTTTACTGGTGATCCCCATGGCGGGCAATAGCGCCATTCGCGCTACCGGAGACACTAAAACTCCCGCCAAAATCATGTTATTGGCGGGAGTCATCAATGGCGTACTCGATCCATTATTGATTTTTGGCTATGGCCCCTTTCCAGAATTAGGCATACAAGGAGCAGCGATTGCCAGCGCCTGCTCTTGGCTCGGCGCGCTAATCGGCTCACTGTATATTTTAGCTCGACGTGACAAGCTGCTTGCTCGAGCTAATTTGAAAATGCTTAATCGTGACTGGCGACAAATTTTAACCATTGGCACCCCAGCGGCGCTATCGAGTGCGATGAATCCATTATGTGGTGCCGTGTTAATGATCATGCTTTCCCAACATGGCACCGCAGCCGTCGCGGCTTATGGTGCCGCACAGCGTATTGAATCGATTTTAATCTTGGTATTAATGTCGCTCACTTCTGCCTTAACGCCATTCATGGCACAAAACTTAGGGGCCGATAATCCACAGCGCAGCTTTGAAGGGTTATTTGTTGGCCTGCGTTTTGCCGTGGTTTTTCAGTTCTTGATTTTTATCATGATGGTGCCATTGAGCATTCCGCTAGCGGCATTGTTTTCACAAGAGCAAAGCGTGCGTGACTTACTGTGGTACTACTTACTGATTGTCCCTATCAGTTATGGCTTTCAAGGTATCGTGATGATGTTGGTTTCGGCGTTGAACGCCCTTCATCAACCGCTAAAAGCATTTCAATGGAGCGTAATGCGTCTTTTCATCTTTACTTTACCTGCGGCTTGGCTTGGGGCGTATTGGTATGGTGTGATCGGATTGTTTATCGGCATCGCTTTAGGCAATATTATGGGCGGTTTGCTTGGCTACCTATATGCGTTACGGCTACGTCAACGAATACTGTCGATAACAAACTAGATACCAAGACAAGTTTTATGGCAACAAAAAACCGAAGCTTTTGACTTCGGTTCTGCTTCAGATTATCCAATCGGCGCGCGAAAGTTAGATCTCTTCGAGCTCGTCGTCTTCAACGTCTAAATCGACGTTTAACGGCTCAGGTGATAAAATCACCCCTGTGTTATCGGCGTAGAGATAATCTTCAGGTAGGAAGGTTACCCCACCAAAGTTCACCGCAACATCAATTTCACCGATACCCAGTGACACCGCACCAACAGGAATAGAAGCCAGCGCTTGAATACCCACGCTCATCTCTTCCAGTTCATCGACTTCTCGAACGCAGCCATAAACGACAATGCCTTCCCACTCGTTTTCTTCAGCAATCGCAGCGAGCTCGGCATCAATCAGCGCTCGACGTAACGAACCACCACCATCGATCAACAGCACTCGGCCGACACCGTCTTGTTCAAGAGTTTCGCGAATCAACCCATTATCTTCAAAACATTTAATGGTCGTCACTTGACCAGCAAAGGATGCTCGGCCTCCAAAGTTACTGAACATCGGTTCTAGTACATCGACTTGCTCGAGATAGATATCGCACAGCGCAGAGGTGTTGTATTCCATAGCTTTACTCTCTTAACGAACCATTATCCCACGAGTATATAGTGTCAGTAAGTCAATGCAATGACAGAACGCAAATTAACGTAGGATTGTTTGAGCGATGACGACCGAAATAAACAATACATTGGTAACTAAAGCGCATTTAACTGCATTGGGTAACAAAGGCGCAATCTGTACCGGTTGCGAAGTTCGATACACCGCTTGCCCATGATTAATCAATACCATCAGGCTGAACAAAAAAGGAGCACTAAGCCAAGCTGAGCGGTCTTGAATCAATAAGTAACTGGCAAAGGCACATAGGGCCCCGGCTAATAACAACAGATGATACACCTTGGCACGCTGCTGCCCTAAACGTACCACTACCGTACGTTTACCACATAAGGCATCGTTTTCAATATCTCGCATATTATTAATATTGAGCACCGATACCGCTAATAACCCACAACCAACAGAGGGCAATAACAACCGCCATTCGATCTGGCCTGTATGTAAAAAATAACTGCCAGATACACCAAGTAAACCGAAAAAGATGAAGACGGATAAATCCCCCAACCCCACATAGCCATAGGGTTTATTGCCAACGGTATAGGCAATCGCAGCGAGAATGGCGACTACGCCCAGCGCCAAAAAGGCAGCAATACTTTGGGCACTGTCTAACGCATAAAAAACCAAGGCTAATCCAGAGACGATCGTTAATAGCACGTTAATGATCATCGCTTGTTTCATATCGGCTAATGAAACCGCACCTGATTGAATCGCCCGCATCGGTCCAAGACGCTGTTCGTTATCCGTCCCTTTCAGCGCATCACCGTAGTCATTGGCTAAATTGGAAAGAATTTGCAATAAAGTTGCGGTCAGTAACGCTAAACCGGTGACTGGCCAAGACCACGAACCGACAGAAAACGCCAGTATACTCCCCGTAAGAATAGAGACCAAAGCGAGAGGAAGAGTTTTCGGCCGCGCCGCATCGACCCAAATACGTAAAGAGTTATTCATAATAAATAGCAATGACAAAACAGTGCGCTGAGTATACGCGCAAACGAGGGCGATAAAAAAGCCCACCAGTGCGGTGGGCTAGTAATTTATAAGATAAAGCGGCTAAGATCCTCGTCTTCCACCAATTCACTAAGGCGGTCATGCACGTAGTCACCATCAATCACCATTTGACTACCCGGACGCTCTGTCGCTTCATAAGAGATCTCATCCATCAAACGCTCCATCACGGTATGCAAACGTCGTGCACCAATATTTTCTGTGCTTTCATTGACTTGCCACGCGGCTTCGGCAATTTGTTTAATGCCATCTTCAGTAAAGCTGATATCGACCTGTTCGGTCTTCATCAACGCGATATATTGCTCAGTTAAAGACGCTTTCGGTTCGGTAAGAATACGTTTGAAATCATGACTCGATAACGCTTCTAACTCAACACGAATCGGTAAACGACCTTGCAGCTCTGGAATTAAATCCGAAGGTTTAGCCACTTGGAAGGCACCCGAAGCGATAAACAAAATATGATCGGTTCTTACCATACCGTGCTTAGTTGAAACGGTACTTCCTTCAATCAGTGGTAATAAATCACGCTGTACCCCTTCACGAGACACATCCGGACCAGAGCTTTCACCACGCTTACAAATTTTATCAATTTCATCGATAAACACGATGCCGTTATTTTCAACGTTGTAGATGGCTTGCTCTTTCAACTCTTCTTGATTAACCAGTTTAGCGGCCTCTTCTTCAACCAAGGCTTTTAAAGCTTCTTTGATTTTCAGTTTACGCTTTTTCTTGGTATCACCTGCGAGATTTTGAAACAACCCTTGCAGCTGATTGGTCATCTCTTCCATACCTGGAGGAGCCATAATCTCAACGCCCATTTGCGGTACGGCAACGTTAATTTCAATCTCTTTATCGTCTAACTGGCCTTCACGAAGTTTTTTACGAAACACTTGGCGAGTGGTCGATGACTGCTCGGTTTTTTCTGACTCTCCCCACGCATCGCGCGCAGGAGGCAAAAGGGCGTCAAGTACCCTTTCTTCGGCCAATTCTTCAGCACGAAACTTAACCTTTTCCATCGCCTGTTGATGGGTTAATTTAACCGCCACATCGGTCAAATCACGGATAATACTTTCGACTTCTTTACCAACATAACCCACTTCGGTAAATTTCGTCGCTTCTACTTTGATAAACGGTGCATTGGCTAGCTTAGCTAAGCGGCGAGCAATTTCTGTTTTACCCACCCCTGTTGGGCCGATCATCAGAATGTTTTTCGGTGTCACTTCGACCCGTAAACTTTCTTCAAGTTGCATACGGCGCCAGCGGTTACGTAATGCAATCGCTACAGCACGTTTGGCTTTCTCTTGACCGATAATATGGCGGTTTAGTTCGTGAACAATTTCACGAGGCGTCATTTCAGACATCATCAATTCCTTACATTCAGTACAGAGTTCACACCAGATTATGCGTTCTTTTCAGGCAATAATGCGGCTGGTATTTCTAGTTCTTCAATGGTGTGATGGTGGTTGGTAAATACACAAATATTGCCAGCAATATTTAACGCTTTTTCAGCAATTTCACGCGCGTCTAATTGAGTGTTTTCCAACAACGCGAGTGCTGCGGCTTGAGCATAATTACCACCAGAACCAATCGCAATCAGATCGTGTTCTGGCTGCACCACATCGCCATTACCAGTAATGATCAACGATGTGGTTTCATCAGCAACCGCTAAAATCGCTTCCAAACGACGCAAAGCACGATCACTACGCCAATCTTTAGCAAGCTCAACCGCTGCTTTGGTCAAATGACCTTGGTGCATTTGCAACTTACTTTCAAAACGCTCGAATAGCGTGAAGGCATCTGCGGTACCACCAGCGAATCCGGCCAGAACTTTATTGTTGTATAAACGACGAACCTTGCGCGCATTACCCTTCATTACGGTATTGCCAAGCGAGACTTGGCCGTCTCCGGCAATCACAACTTTATTATCACGACGTACAGATACAATGGTAGTCACGTGAGGACCTCTTTATTATTTCACTAGGGTGTTTAAGGTATATGAGGATGCGGAAAAACGATTTCAAGGTAAGGAGAAACGGAATGCAGAAAAAAGGCCAACGCGGCCGTTTTCTCTCCTCTTACGAAGAAGAGCGAGAGAAAGTGACTCGTTAGCCATCTTGAAAGGTTGAATCGCCTAAATTCTGTTTATTGTGATTCTTTCCATATCGCACAAGGCTCAATTTTAGCGCGTTGTAAACGGTGGCGATCTCGCTCAGCATCTCGTTTTAATGGATATGGTCCTAACACCACTCGAAACCAACTGCTATTTTCAGTTTTGCGGATGTTGCTCTTCAGCCCTTGAAAAGCAATCTCGACCTTACGCGCTTCCGCTTGTTGCAAGGTTTTAAATGCCCCACACTGCATGATGTACGGGATCTCCGACAGTTGCTGCTCTTTAGCGGTGACTTCAATTTCACGCTGAGGCAGACTCTGCACATAGTCCCACTTTTCCGTCGGTGGTGGCGGGATCACTCGCGCAGGTGGCGTCGCAGGTTTAACCGGAGAAACGGTTTTGACTGGTGGTGCGGGCGGCTCAGGTTTCTGGTTGAGCCAATACAATCCATAAGCAAAGCCACTGAGGAGGATTAACGCGATCAATCCACTGCGCCAAGGTTTTCGGCGCGTTGTTGTTTTTGCGGTCGGCTTCTTTGGACTACGACCCCTTCTTACATAATCTTTATTAGCCACGATTCAATTCAAACGCTGACAATTGTAGCTCCATGGTAAAGGAGTTTGCCGTCGGATAACAGCGTCAATATGTAAGCAACGCTGGTTATCTTCTGCAAACCCGCTCAGTCAGGGCAATATTTACCTTGGCGGCGCGGCGCTGGATCTCACTACCAGATGAGTTTCTAACAACCGTGATCCGGCCTGAACATCTCGACCTCGCAGTAATTCAAGCATCATCAACATCGTTTGTCGGCCAATTTCATAGCGTGGCTGGCAAATCGTCGTTAACGGTGGATCGCAATACTGAGAAAACTGAATATCATCAAACCCCACAACGGATAAATCTTGCGGAACTCGTAAACCTAAGCGTTTCGCCTCTTGCATTGCCCCAATCGCCATCGCGTCATTATGACAAAAAATCGCACTTGGTGGCTCAGATAGTGCTAATAACTGCCGTACCGCTTTAGCACCGGATTCAAAAGAGAAGTCACCAACAACGGTATAGGTTGGGTTTTTCATCAATCCAGCTCTACGCAGTGCTTGCTGGTAACCTTGCTGACGAAATTCACACAACACAGCACCTACTGGCCCGCTGATTTGAGCAATTTTTTTATGTCCCATCTGAGTGAGGTAGTTCACCGCCTCAAATGCTGAGGTAAGGTTATCAATATGTACCGTCGGCAGTTCTAACTCTGGGGCATATTCACAGGCCATCACCATCGGTGGCAGATTTTTCTGTTCCGCTTTACTGACATCAAACGGCAGATCAGCACCAAGCAATAACATACCGTCGGCTTGCTTGGTGAAGACTAAGTTCACAAACGAGCTTTCACGCTTCTTTTGTTGACCACTGTCACCCAGCAGCACCAAATACCCATGCTCCATCGCCACATCTTCGATACCACGAATGATCTCGGTGTAATAAGGGTCACAAATATCGGGCACGATCACCACAATGGTTTTTGATTCATTACGGCGCAGATTTCGCGCTAAAGAGTTGGGGGAGTAGCCAGCTTCAAGTACCGCTTCTTCCACTCGTTTACGAGTGGTGGTGGATACTTTCTCAGGATTCATCAACGCACGAGATACCGTCGCGGTAGAGACACCTGCCAACTGGGCAACGTCCTTCATTGTCGCCATAAATTCTTAACCCTCTCTATTTTCTCTCAATACCTAAGCCGAATAAACGTTGTCGGTAAAACGACTCCCTTCGTCGTAAAGTCATAACATGGTCGACGAAAACGATTCACTGAACGTATAGTGCCCCTAGTTTATTTCTTTCCATAGAGAAAGTTACGGCTTAAGTAACATTTTTTGCATTACAAATATGACATCGATCACAGCAAGTGATTTTAGTTGCGCAAATAAAACTCACTGCTATTTAGAACCCCTAAAAAACAGCGCTCAGTCAGCCCTACTTTCAATAAGCATCAAGCGAGTGAGGGGAGAGATTTAACTCAAATCTTGCGGCTCAATATCCAAAGACCAACGCACTTTATTGGCTAAAGGCAACAACTGAATAGCCGTTTTTGAACTGGTTAATATCGCCTGCATCGTGCTACGTGAAGGGGTTTGTAGTAACAGTTGCCAACGGTGCTTACCCGCTCGCTTAGCCAGTGGTGCAGGCGTTGGCCCAAGTACCACGCAGGCTTGATCAAACAACGGATGAACTTGTAAGGTTTGCCGAACTTGCCTTAAGAAGGTTTCTACCACCGATGACTGATTCGCTTCAGCGCGAAACAGCGTTAAATAGGTGTAGGGCGGAAGTTGAGCGACGTGCCGCTCAGCCAGAGCGGTTCGAGCAAAATGATCGTATCCCTTATGCAGTAGCGCTTGTAATAAGCTGTGCTCAGGATGATGAGTTTGCAAAACCACTTCCCCTGGCTTACTTGCCCTTCCCGCGCGGCCAGCAACTTGAATGAATAACTGTGCCAAGCGCTCTGGGGCACGAAAATCACTGCTGTACAAAGAACCATCCACATCCAACAGCGCGACTAAGGTTACATTGGGAAAATGGTGCCCTT
Organism: Vibrio sp. V31_P5A7T61; assembly: GCF_009904895.1. Classification (NCBI taxonomy): domain Bacteria; kingdom Pseudomonadati; phylum Pseudomonadota; class Gammaproteobacteria; order Vibrionales; family Vibrionaceae; genus Vibrio; species Vibrio sp. V31_P5A7T61. Next base: position 30,079 of record NZ_WXWI01000057.1, on the reverse strand, counting down.
TGGCCAACATTTGCGTACCAATCAAAATTTGATACTGATTATTGTGGATGGCGGTCAACGCAGCTTCTAAACTGCCTTTACGCCTAGTGCTGTCTCGATCAATACGAATGGTGCGATAATCAGAAAATAACTGAGCAAGCTGCTGCTCAAGTTGCTCAGTCCCAACGCCAACGGTCACTAATTGATGTGAGCCACAACTTTGACAGTGCTGAATCACCGGACGTTGCGAGCCACAATGATGACAACGGACCTCGTTACTGTGTTGATGATAGGTGTAATAAGCATCACAGCGCTGACAATCGGCAATCCAACCACATTCATGGCACATCAAGGCGGGAGAAAAACCACGTCGATTAAGAAACAACAAGACTTGATTGCCTTGCTGTAAATGACGACGCATTTCGGCTATCAACGGCGCAGAGAGTCCGCTCTCTAAATACTCACCTTTAATATCCAGCACTCGATTTTTCGTGGGCACGGCGTGCCCCGCTCGCTCAGTCAGTTGCAGATGATAATATTTTCCACTCAACGCATTATGCAGCGTTTCTAAAGCCGGAGTTGCCGAGCCGAGGACAATCGCCACTTGCTCAAGATTGGCTCGCATGACCGCAACATCGCGCGCGTGATAACGCAAGCTATCTTGCTGCTTATAAGATGTATCATGTTCTTCATCAACAATAATAATCCCGAGATCAGCAAAAGGGGTCAATAAGGCCGAACGAGTACCAATAATAATCCCCGCCGCTTTATCCCGTGCTGCTAACCAAGCATTAAGACGCTCCGTGTCATTTAATCCCGAGTGAATCACGACCACGGGCACGGTAAAACGTTGACGAAAACGTTGAATCGTTTGTGGCGTCAAGCCAATTTCTGGCACTAACACCAAGGCTTGTTTGCCTTGTTCCAAAACAGGCTTGATCAAATTTAAGTACACTTCGGTCTTACCTGACCCCGTGACGCCTTGCAACAAGTAGCACCCAAAGCCCGGCTGACTGTTCACCGTCGCAATCGCAATCGCCTGCTCTGGGTTTAATTTCGGTTTATCAACCCGAGCTTCAACATCAGAAGGCCAAGGTACGATCTGCGGAGCTTGCTCAAGCACTTCTATCCATTGCTTATCAAGCAGAGTATTTAGCGTGCTACTTGATACCGCTTCATCCAACATGGTCTGATGAGAAACGGGCCCCGCTTGCAATAACTGCATAACCTTGGCCTGCTTGATGGCACGACCAAAGCCTTGGAGTAGTTGATTGCGCCCTTGCTCAGTCAGTCGCCACTCCTTAGTCACCGCAAATTGCGCCGCTTTGCCTTTACGCAACGCACTTGGCATCGCGTTAGCTAGGGTTTCTCCCAGAGGGTAATGGTAATATTGACTGCACCACTGCAATAACCCATAGAGTGTTTCTGGCCATAACGGCTGTGTATCTAATACCGCATGCAGCGATTTCAATTGATGCAAAGGAAAATCGGATTCAGACACGAGAGCAATGACAATCCCCACTAAGGTTTGGCGACCAAACGGAACCGAAACCCGTCCGCCAACCACAGGACACACACCGTCAGCAATCAAATAATCGAAGGATTTATCAAGAGGAACCGGTAAAGCAACACGAGCAATAGTGGGGCGCATAACCATCCGTTAGCAATAAAAAGGAGCAGAAAACACAGTCTACTGGATGACAACCAGAAATTCGACCAACAAAAGTGGTGAAAATAGCGCCGAAAGCAGTTGATCCCATGGCGTGGATTCATTAATATATCGCGCCTTAAAGATGCTTGGCAAATCGGTTTAGCATCTGCATATTATCATTAACATTACGTGTGGTGTCCGGCATTGATCCGGATAGCGACGCGGCCTACATTTGAGGTTATCCCATGAAAGCTGGTATCCACCCAGAATACAAAGAAGTCAGCGCAACTTGCTCTTGCGGCAATGCTTTCACATTTAAGTCAACGCTTGCTAAAGAAAGCATCTACCTTGACGTATGTGACAAATGCCACCCATTCTACACTGGTAAGCAACGTATCGTTGACACTGGTGGCCGCGTTGATCGCTTCAACAAGCGTTTCGGTGCTCTATCCAGCAAGAAGTAATCCTTACTTCACGCGAAGATTATTAAAAGAGAACGCTCCGGCGTTCTTTTTTTATGTGTTCATGTTATTGCTCTCTGCTTTGTCTTATTTGACGCTCATCTGGTCTTATCAGTCTTCATCTTACCGATTTGATGGTTTGTGATCGCAATCCCACCTAGGCAGCTCAATCGACATCCTTTAGAATCATAGTTTCGTTGATAACATTATAAGAGAAGCTCCCCCTATGTCTGATGATCATCGCCAAGACCTCTCGCCACAAGAAGCATTTCGCCAACGCGCTCTTGATTACCATGCACTACCGACTCCAGGTAAAATTGGCATTGCCTTAACCAAGCCGGCCGATTCAGCCAGTGACCTTGCGCTTGCCTATAGCCCAGGCGTGGCAGAACCGGTACGTGAAATCGCCCAACAACCTGATAACGTGTACAAGTACACCGCCAAAGGCAATACGGTTGCCGTCATTTCGAATGGCACCGCAATTCTTGGTTTAGGTAATCTTGGTCCGATGGCATCAAAGCCGGTAATGGAAGGTAAAGCGCTACTCTTTAAACGCTTTGCTGGTCTTGATTCGATCGACATCGAAGTCAAACATCGCACTATCGATGAGTTTGTCGATACCGTTGCCAACATCGCCGACACCTTTGGCGGGATCAATTTAGAAGATATTAAAGCGCCAGATTGCTTTGAAATTGAACGCCGCCTCATCGAGCGCTGTGATATCCCTGTCTTCCATGATGATCAACACGGCACCGCGATTGTAACGGCCGCAGGAATGCTCAACGCGATTGAGCTGCAAGGCAAACAACTCAATGAATGTATTATTGTTTGTCTGGGTGCGGGCGCCGCAGCGGTCGCTTGTATGGAACTGTTGATTAAATGCGGGGCGATGCGTGAAAAAATTTACATGCTGGATCGCCAAGGCGTCATTCATACCCGCCGTGACGATTTAAACGAATACAAGCAATTGTTTGCCAACAATACCGATAAGCGCACTTTGGAAGATGTGATTGCCGGTGCCGATTTATTCCTTGGGGTTTCTGGCCCGAATTTATTACCACCAGAAGCCCTGGCATTAATGGCCGATAAACCCGTTGTTTTTGCTTGCTCCAACCCCGATCCGGAAATTAAACCTGAATTGGCTCATCAGGTGAGAAACGATTTAATCCTCGGTACTGGGCGCAGCGATTACCCTAACCAAGTGAATAATGTGCTGTGTTTCCCATTTATTTTCCGTGGTGCATTGGACGTTCGCGCCAGCGAAATTAATGATGCAATGAAACTTGCCGCTGTCGATGCAATTCGTCAATTAGCCAAAGAGCCGATCCCAAGTGAAGTACTCAAAGCGGCTGGGGTTGAAAAGCTTAGCTATGGTACTGATTATATTATTCCAAAACCAATGGACCCACGCTTACTACCACGAGTCGCCAAAGCGGTCGCTCAAGCCGCCGTCGAGTCAGGTGTTGCCCGTATCGACATGCCAGAAAATTATATGGCAGAAAATAGTCGTTAATGATGACCTTATAGCGACCCTTGATCTAAAAAAACCTAGCGTAGCTAGGTTTTTTTATGGGCATTATTCAGTCATCGTACGCTTCAAACTCAATACCCATTGCGGTCATCAAGGCTTTAGCTTCACTTGGAATATCATCCGGCCTGTCTTTACGTAAATCCTCATCGGTCGGTAAAGGTTGACCGGTATACGCATGCAGAAAAGCTTCACACAATAATTCACTGTTGGTAGCGTGACGTAAATTGTTGATTTGTCGGCGAGTTCTTTCATCAGTAAGCACTTTGAGTACCTTCAACGGAATGGATACCGTGATTTTTTTTACCTGCTCACTCTTTTTACCATGCTCCGCGTAGGGGCTAATATAATCGCCATTCCAGTCTGCCATTGCGCACCTTCGTTGTGTGAATTTGAGTCTACTAATCAAAGTCCCTAATTTTAGCGGGATTTACTGCCATAAGCAAAGACATATAGACATCTAGATGTGTTGACGTCTTCTTTTTTGATCAGTAAAGTGTGACTCTATTGACGATGAGATCCCCTCTGCCGTTAGCCCATTTATTGTAGATTCAGAAAGGAAGCCACTATGACCACTCGCCAACCCGCCACCATTGCGGTTCGCACAGGAATAGAATCGGACAGCCAATATCATGCGGTGGTACCACCGATCTATCTATCGACTAACTTTGGCTTTCCTGCCTTCGGTGAAGTGCCTACCTATGATTATACCCGCTCTGGTAACCCAAACCGTAGCTTACTAGAGCAAACCCTAGCGGATCTCGAAGGGGGGCAAGCGGCGATTGTCACCAACTGTGGAACCTCGGCTATCAATCTGTGGATTTCGACCTTTTTGTCTCCTCAAGAGTGGATTGTCGCTCCTCATGACTGTTATGGCGGTACCTATCGACTGCTCAACTCACGAGCGAAAAAAGGTGATTTCAAAGTCTTGTTTATTGATCAATCGGATCCGACTGCGGTGAGTAAGGCGTTAACGCTCAAGCCCAAACTGCTGCTGATCGAAACCCCTTCTAACCCTTTAGTACGAGTGGTCGATATTCAGCAGCTCTGCCAACAAGCCAAAGCAGCCAATACGTTAGTCGCCGTAGACAATACGTTTTTAACTCCTATTTATCAGCAACCTATCTCCTTAGGGGCGGATTTTGTCATTCACTCCACCACCAAGTACCTCAATGGGCATTCTGATGTGATTGGTGGCGTCATCATCAGCCGCATAGCCGAGCATGGCGAACTATTAGCGTGGTGGGGAAATTGCCTTGGTTCAACCGGCACACCGTTTGATAGTTATATGACCTTGCGTGGCTTACGAACCTTATCAGCCCGGATGCGCGTTCACGAAGAGAGCGCACAACAAGTACTCGCTTACCTACAAACTCAACCTCTGGTTGGGCAAATTTATCACCCTAGCTTGGTCAGCCATCCCGGCCATGAGATTGCGAAACAGCAACAAAGTGGCTTTGGTGCCATGCTCAGTTTTGAATTTGCAGGCACCTTTGAACAACTCAAACACTTTGTCGGTGCATTAGGTCTGTTTTCGCTAGCGGAATCGTTAGGTGGCGTCGAAAGCTTAATTTGCCATCCCGCCTCAATGACTCATCGAGCTATGGGGGAGATTGCCCTTGCCGAAGCTGGTGTCGGCCAACAACTGCTGCGCCTCTCTGTCGGATTGGAAGCGGCTTGCGATCTGATTGCTGACCTTGAACAAGCCTTTCATCAAGCACAGGAAAAAAATTAATGAAGCAGCAGTTACATAAATTTGGCGGTAGTAGCCTAGCCGATGGTGATTGCTACCGAAATGTGGTGGATATTTTACAGCAGTATTCGCAGCAGCACGATCTGGTGGTGGTCTCTGCCGCTGGCAAAACCACCAATCAATTGATTGATTTTGTCAGTCACCTTGAAAAAGATAGTCTAACGGCACATCAACAACTGCAAGCTATCCGTCAGTATCAAACTCAACTGATTGAGGAATTACTGAACGGCGATATCGCCGACCATCTTATGAGTCAGCTCAATCAGGAGTGCTCTCAACTGGCCGCACTCACCCCGCCACTGAACTATGCCCAACAATCCGCGGTGCTGGCGCATGGTGAGGTATGGTCAGCGCGCTTATTGGCAGCACTACTCAATCAGCAACAATTACCCGCGATTGCACAAGACGCACGTGCTTTCTTACGTGCCGAAACTGGGCCACAACCTGAGGTTGATCGCACTCGTTCCGCGCCTTTACTCAAAGAGATTCTTGCTCAGCACCCGCAGCAGCGCGTCATCATTACTGGCTTCATTGCACAAAATAGCGCAATGGAAACCGTTCTGCTTGGGCGTAATGGCTCCGATTATTCTGCAACCATGATTGGCGCTTTAGCGGACGTTGAACGAGTCACCATTTGGAGTGATGTCGCGGGTGTATATAGTGCGGATCCAAGAGTGGTGGATGACGCTTGTTTATTGCCACTGCTGCGCTTAGATGAAGCCAATGAACTGGCTCGATTGGCTGCTCCCGTGCTGCATAGCCGCACTTTACAGCCGGTCGTACACAGCACCATGGAACTGCATTTACGCTCCAGTCACCAGCCAGAATCGGGATCGACACGCATTGAGCGTATTCTCGCCTCTGGGCGAGGAGCAAAAATCATCACCTCTTTGGAGGATGTGCTGCTGATTGAATTGACGTTAGCCGCCGGACAAGATTTCCAACGCCTACAGCACACGGTATTAGCACACCTCAAACGGGCCCAACTGGAGCCATTGGCCTTTGAAGTGCAAGCCGATCAGCATCAACTTCGTCTTGCCTATACCCGAGAGATGGCCAGTGATGTATTCAGTTATCTACAGGACTCGGCACTCGCCACAGAGAGTAAACTCAAAGAAGGTTATTCACTATTAGCCGCAGTAGGTGCAGGTGTAACACGTAACGCGCAGCACAATCACGGTTTTTACCAGCAACTGAAAACCTGCCCAGTTGAGTTTATCTGCACAGCGGAATCCGAGCTCAGCTTAGTGGCAGTGTTAAGACAAAATACGTTAACCGAAAGGGTGATTGGCTTACATAAGCAGCTGTTTCAAGCCCAAAAACGCGTGGCCTTAGCGCTCTGTGGTAAAGGTAACATTGGTAGCAGTTGGTTAAAGCTGTTTGCAGAGCAGCAAACCGAATTAGAAAAACGCTACGGCATGCAATTTTCATTAGTCGCGATTATCGATAGCCAAACCTTTTGGTTTGATGAGGCTGGCATCAATCCAAGCCAAGTTGCGGCTCGATATCAAGATGAAGCACAACCCAATGATGGTCGCTGGCTGCAACAGCTCGGTGAACTGCGTAACTATGATGAGGCCATTGTCTTAGACGTAACGGCCAGCGAACATTTAGCGCAGCAATATTTAGCGATGGCGCAGCATGGTTTGCATTTGATCAGTGCCAATAAAGTCGCCGGATCGGCAGAGGGTGAGTACTATCATCAAGTCAAACACGCTTTCAGTAAAATTGGCCGTCATTGGTTATACAATGCTACGGTTGGAGCGGGCCTACCCATTAATCATACTGTGCGTGATCTGCGTGAAAGTGGCGATGATATCACCGCTTTATCAGGAATTTTCTCGGGTACACTGTCGTGGCTATTTCAACAATACGACGGCTCGACGCCATTTAGCGAACTGGTTGAGTTAGCTTGGCAACAAGGACTGACGGAACCGGATCCACGCCATGATCTCGATGGTTCCGATGTGATGCGTAAACTGGTTATTCTGGCAAGGGAATCTGGTCTGAACATTGAACCTCAACACGTCAAGGTCGAGTCTTTGGTGCCAGAGGCACTGCGTCACTTATCTTTGGATGATTTTCTTGATCAAAGCCATCTGCTCAATCAAAGTCTTGCTGAGCGCTTAGCTCGCGCCCAAAAAGAACATAAGGTGATCCGTTATGTCGCTCGCTTAGAGAAAAATGGCCAAGCCTCGGTTGGCGTAGAGGCCGTAGAACTCGACCACCCACTGGCTAACTTGCGCCCTTGCGATAATATTTTTGCCATTGAAAGCAAATGGTACCGAGATAACCCTCTGGTCATTCGCGGTCCAGGTGCTGGACGTGAAGTTACCGCTGGCGCCATTCAATCGGATCTGAACCGACTCGCCAGCCTGTTATGAGCGAGCATTAACACACCTTACCTCTGCTTGCCTGCTCCTCATTCAACACGTCTCTCCTTTCCAACAGGGAGAGACGCTTCGGCCTCGCTCAATTTCTCTTCAGTTAAATCTGTGAATTTTACTCAGCATCAACATGAAAAACCTTCATACTAGTAATGTTGACATTAAAATCGATTCATTACATTCTGCAGACATATGGACGTCTATACGTAAAGAATGTTGTGTTTGCGTTGTGGTCGTTAGCACAGGGAGAGAAAAATGGGATACACGCACGCCAGTCATATCGACGCTTTAAATCAAAGCATCGCTGAAGTTTCAGATATCAATGTCTCGTTTGAGTTTTTTCCACCGAGTACACCGCAAATGGAAGAAACCTTGTGGAGCTCGGTGCATCGCTTAAAAGAACTCAAACCCAAATTCGTTTCCGTGACCTACGGAGCAAACTCTGGTGAGCGTGATAGAACCCATTCGATCATTAAAGCCATCAAAGATCAAACCGGATTGATCGCGGCACCGCATCTGACCTGTATTGATGCCAGCCGCGAAGAATTAATCACTATCGCCGATGACTACTGGCACAACGGCATTGAAAGTATTGTCGCCCTACGTGGTGATATTCCACCGGGTGGTGGCAAGCCGGAGATGTACGCCGCTGACTTAGTTGCTCTACTCAAATCTCGCCACGATTTTGATATTTCCGTGGCCGCGTTTCCCGAAGTGCATCCAGAAGCGAAAAGTGCCCAAGCCGATCTGCTCAATTTAAAACGTAAAGTCGAAGCGGGAGCCAACCGAGCCATCACTCAGTTCTTTTTTGATATTGAGAGCTATCTACGCTTTCGAGATCGCTGCGTTGCCGCCGGAATCGATGCCGAAATCATTCCCGGTATTTTACCCGTTTCAAACTTTAAACAAGCCGCACGCTTTGCCGCGCAAAACCACGTTAAAGTGCCGCAGTGGATGGCCAAGCAGTTTGCAGGATTAGATGATGATCCGGTCACTCGACAATTAGTTGGGGCGAGTCAGGCTATTGATATGATTAGAGTCCTGAGCCGCGAGGGGGTAAAAGATTTTCACTTCTACACCTTGAACCGCGCCGAAATGACCTACGCGCTTTGTCATACCCTTGGTGTACGCCCGATTGCAGTGGCTTAACCAACGTATATAACAATAACGCCGAACAAAGTTCGGCGTTATTAGCAATCAGCGTAGGTAGAGATTACTCAACCTCTTCCATCTTACCTAGCAGGCTACGGATACGTGTTTGCCATGCTGCATGCTCTTGTTCCATTTCTTGGGCTTTTTGCTCAAGCTCTGCACGGCTGGCTTTTAATTCATCCGCTTCTTGCATGAGCTGTTGTTTCTCTTCTTTCAGCTCTTCCACTTCCATTTGCAGTAAGGCGATGGTATCAACCGCAGTTTGAATTTTTGCTTCGAGTTGTTCTAGTACTTCAAAAGACATGTGACTTACCCTTGTTTATTCCGTGATATGAATTCAATTCACTCTATTTAACCATTCTACTCAGCCATGCGCAGAGAAACACTTACTATATTCGATCTTGTTCGCTATTCGGTCAAAAAAACAACGCAATTGACGCTATCTTTACTTCTCTCGCTTAAAGCGCCCTTAAAAGACAAAGTGTTGATCCACTACAAGGCTTGCAACGCTAAATAGCAAACGTTTACTTATGAATGTGCTAGAATTCGCGCAACTTTTTTATCCTCTTTAATTTGTGGTTGGAGTAAGCATGAAACGCGATTTAGCAATGGCTTTTTCTCGGGTAACCGAAGGTGCTGCACTGGCAGGTTACCAATGGCTTGGCCGAGGTGATAAAAACGCGGCTGACGGCGCAGCGGTAGAAGTAATGCGGATTTTATTGAATAAGACAGAAATCAATGGCGAAATTGTTATTGGTGAAGGAGAGATCGATCAAGCTCCGATGCTCTATATCGGGGAACAGGTCGGCTTAGGTGGTGACGATGTCGATATCGCTGTCGATCCCATTGAAGGGACACGAATGACCGCGATGGGTCAATCCAATGCATTGGCGGTATTGGCAGCGGGAGAAAAAGGCAGTTTTCTCAAAGCACCGGACATGTACATGGAAAAACTCGTCGTCGGTCCTGGAGCCAAAGGCTGCATCGATTTAAATAAGCCATTAGCCGATAACTTACAGGCCATCGCCACCTCACTGGATAAAGCGTTACACCAACTGACGGTAGTGACTCTGGCGAAGCCGCGTCATGATGCCGTGATACGCGAGATGCAGCAACTGGGTGTACGGGTCTTTGCGGTGCCGGATGGCGATGTGGCCGCATCGATTCTTACTTGCATGCCAGATAGCGAAGTGGATGCTATGTACTGTATTGGGGGTGCTCCTGAAGGGGTGATTTCTGCGGCGGCGATTCGGGCCTTGGATGGCGATATGCAAGGTCGCTTATTAGCGCGCCATCAAGTCAAAGGCGATAGTGAGGATAATCGTATTTGGGGAGCCAAAGAGTTGGCTCGCTGTGCCCAAATGGGCGTACAAGCTAACCAAGTACTGGCACTCCATGATATGGCACGCAGTGATAATGTCATTTTCTCGGCGACGGGGATCACCAAAGGCGATTTATTGGAAGGCATTAGCCGACAAGGTAATATCGCGACGACCGAAACGCTGTTGATCCGTGGCCGCTGCCGAACCATCCGACGGATTAAATCCATCCATTACTTAGAGCGTAAAGATAGCGATGTGTTACCGATGATCCTTTAAGGCATGGTACTCGATTCAACGTTACGAAGAAAAAAGACCGCAATGCGGTCTTTTTTGATTGGTGATTGTTTTCTTCACTCAGGTTGAATAACCCGCGTTCTTAAAATAACTCTTCAGCCACTTTGTACAAATCTTGGCGCACCGGACGCTTCATGGTTTCAATCGCTTCAATGATATCATGATGAACCAGTTCTTCTTTTTGGATACCAACGCAACGACCACCATGTCCTTCTAGCAACATATGCACCGCATAGTTACCCATGCGTGAAGCTAAAATACGGTCAAATGCGGTTGGTCGACCACCACGTTGAATATGCCCCAGTACTGTTGCACGAGTTTCACGACCGGTTGATTTCTCAATTTCTTTTGCCAACTGGTTGGCGTCGGTCATCAGTTCCGTTAACGCAATGATCGCGTGTTTTTTGCCTTTTTTGATCCCGTCTTGGATATTAGAAATCAGTTGCTGCATATCCAGACCCGTTTCCGGCGTAATGATGTACTCACAGCCACCAGCAATCGCTGACATCAGGGTTAAATCACCACAGTGACGGCCCATGATTTCCACAATGGAAATACGCTGATGTGAAGAAGACGTATCACGCAAACGGTCGATCGCATCGATAACGGTATTAATCGCCGATAAATAACCGATGGTGTAATCAGTACCCGCAATATCGTTATCGATCGTGCCTGGTAAACCAATGCAAGGGAAGCCCATTTCGGTGAGCTTTTTCGCGCCCATGTAAGAACCATCACCACCGATCACAACTAAAGCATCAATATTGTGCTGCTTTAAATTCTCAATCGCTTTTAAACGCACTTCTTCATTACGAAACTCAGGGAAACGCGCTGAACCTAAAAAGGTACCGCCTTTGTTGATCACATCAGAGACGCTGTAGCGATCCAGTTGCTTAATGTTCCCTTCATAGAGTCCAAGATAACCATCATAGATACCATAGACACCTAAACCTTCACCTAATGCAGTACGAACAACGCCACGAATCGCTGCGTTCATGCCGGGCGCATCACCACCACTTGTCAAAACACCGATATTTTTAATCATGCTCACCCTCGATTTTTTGAGAATTCAAAACTCATTTTTAGTTGTGCTCATTCAGACAAAACAAGCAACAATATTGTGCGTTATGTTACCTCGCCCTATAAGGAATACTACTGTTATTTGAGCGTTTTTTTGTAACTTTATTACTTATGTAAGAGTATTACAGTTTTATCCTATCGCTTCGTTGATTCATATCAGGATACTGTTTTTTAATTAAACTGACTGAAATATAGTCAAGTTGAGCGCACTTTGCCTTACCACGTCGATAATTTTTGTTTACGTTCCACATTAAACACTACGGAGTAAGGATCTTGGTGAATAATCACATCCGCACCGGGAAATAGGTGGCGTAGTTTTTCTTCAACTTGATCAGAAATGCGATGGGCTTCAATCAGCGGAATATGATCATCTAATTCGAGATGCAATTGAATGAATCTTACCGGCCCCGCCATGCGCGTTCGCAATTGATGAACCCCTAACACACCATTGACCGACAAACAGGCGGCCCGAATCTGTGCCAGCTCGTCATCAGGGAGTTTTCTATCCAGCAGCGTTTGCACCGCCTGATAAGCCATGCCAATCGCACTGTATAAAATGTACAAGCCTATCCCAATAGCAAAAATCGCATCGGCTTGTTTAAAACCCAACCAACTCAAACCCAGAGCCAAAATAATCGCCGCATTCATGTATAAATCGGTTTGGTAATGCAAAGAATCGGCGGCAATTGCTTGGCTGTTGGTTTTTTTGACCACATAACGCTGAAACGAGACTAAAGCAAAGGTCACCAATAAGGCAAACACGCTGACATAAATCCCGTATTCTGGCGATTGAAGTTCGTGAGGACGGAAAAAACGCTCAACGCCATTGAGGAGTAAGAAACAGGCTGAACCGGAGATAAACATCGCTTGCGCTAAGGCCGCTAAAGATTCGGCCTTACCATGACCAAAGGTATGTTCTCGATCGGCAGGTTGCAGGGCATAACGTATGACAATTAAATTGACCACAGAGGCGGCAATGTCGAGTAAAGAATCCACTACTGAGGCAAGTAGGCTGACCGATCCGGTCACCCACCATGCGGCTATTTTAACGATTAATAGACCACTGGCGACAATAGTGGCGGTCCAGGCAGCCAGTGTTACTAAGCGAGCGTACTCTTGTTTCATTACTTTTAACCATAACGTAATAGACCCATGCACAGGATATAGCGTGGTGCTGAGCGATAAAATGGCCTACCCTTGCTTCGTTATTTTGTAACACAAGGAGTGAAATTAACCACCCTACACCAGCATCTCAATTGCATCAAGTCAGTAAAGTAACACCCGCTGTTGACTTTCGTTATCCTCGGCCTTTGTCTTTACTTCCGTGTTTATGCCCACGTGGCTCACCACCCTCTCGATGATGCTTTTCCATACACTCTTGCTGTAAAGTTTGTAGCTGGGTCTTTTGCTCATCGGTTAAAATACTCATCATTTGATGACGTTTTTCGAGCATGTTTATTCGGCGTTCAACCTGTTTATCAACCATCTGTTTAGCCAGCTCGTTAGCCGCGGCGCGATCAAAATCAGCAGAGAGCACTAACGCTCGCTCTTGTTCACGCAAGGTACTCATTTCATCACGCGAGCCACGACCACGCTGATCTTGCATGGCTTGGCGATGCTCTTCGCGCAAGGCTTTTAGCTGGCTCTGCTGCTCTGTGGTTAAGTTCAGTTGACTGACGATACCTCTTTCACCGTGTAAACCACATCGTTGCTGTTGATGCTCCGCGTGCTTACCCTTTCCATAAGCCAGTACACTGGCACTACCGATAGCCAAAGGTAAGGCGACTGCAGCGAGAATCATTGTCTTGGTCATATTCATCATTATTTCCTCTCTCAATAGTTATCGTTGATAAGCTTTAGCCTTCCAAGCTTGTTACGATGGGAGAGCTGCACAAGCAGCGCTTAATCAAACAATACAAGTTGACGAGTAAAGTGGCGTGTAGAGAGCGTAAAGAATCGTAAATAGTCACTAATAGCCCATTATCCAAACCGATTTCGCAGTAAACTATCCTCATTGACTAGGAAAGTAATATCGGTAACGAGGCACCAATGGCACATATTCTTCTGATTGACGATGACACCGAACTCACCAATCTACTTAAAGAAGTCCTCAGTTATGAGGGATTTGATGTCTCTGAAGCCAATGACGGTCAATCGGGGTTGGCGGCGCTTAACGATGAGATTGATCTGATTCTATTGGATGTCATGATGCCTAAACTCAATGGCATGGAAACCTTGAAGAGACTGCGTGAAAACTGGACAACCCCAGTACTGATGCTAACCGCAAAAGGCGAAGAGATTGATCGCGTAATTGGTCTCGAATTAGGGGCCGATGATTACCTTCCCAAACCATTTAGTGATCGTGAATTACTCGCCAGAATTCGAGCCATTTTACGCCGCACACAGCATCAATCCGTACATAAACCGTCGGATGTGATTGAGTGTCAAGACATACAAGTTTACCCAGGCAAACAAGAGGCCTATTGCCAAGGGCAACTCCTCGACCTAACCACTACCGAGTTTGCTCTATTAGGCCATTTTGCCCAAAATCCAGGGGAAACCCTCACTAAAGAGATGCTCAGCCTCGATGTATTAGGTAAACGACTGGCCGCTTTCGATCGAGCCATTGATATGCATGTCTCGAATTTACGCAAAAAATTACCCGAACGGGTCGATGGCAAGCCTCGAATTAAAACCTTACGTGGCCGTGGCTACTTAATGGTGGCGGAAGAGTAATGCGCTTACCTAAATTCAATAGCCTGTATGGCCGTATCTTTGCCATTTTCTGGCTAACCATGCTACTGGTGGTGATTGCGGTGCTATCTTTACCACATCTCGATCCGCGTAAATCACGCGATCTTCCATCTGAAAGCTTGCAAAGAATGCTCGACTATCAGCAACTTTTGGAAAAACGTTTCATCCAACAAAATAACCTTTCGCGGATCATTACCGAACTAGAATCAGGCAGTCACCATAGTTCGCGGCCGCGTTTTTTTGTTACCGATCAAGAGGGCAATATCCTCACCACGAAACGGCATGAAAATTTTCAATTAAAGGCATTAAAAAACTTTACCACCAGTATTGAGTCGGTTGATAAACCGCAACAACGTTTGTATGGTCGTTATATGATTTCTGGCCCAGTCTCAATTCGATTGGCTGATCAGGATCTATTACTATTCATGGGCATGCGTTGGGATCAGCCGCCACCATTTCTACTGAGATTATTTGATAAACCGCTGCATCTACTGTTGTCGGTTATGTTAGTCAGCACTCCTTTGTTGCTATGGCTCGCTTGGGCATTGAGTCAACCCGCTCAGCGGCTCGCGCTCGCCGCTCAACGTGTTGCTCGGGGCGAGTTTATCGTCGACCCTGAACTGGAAAAAGGCACTACAGAATTTCGTCAAGCCGGACGTAGTTTTAATCGCATGGTACAGGCGGTTAACCAGATGATCTCCGGCCAACAGCGCTTATTATCAGACATCTCCCATGAATTACGCTCACCGCTGACTCGTCTAAGAATGGCCAATGCCTTAGCCAGCCGTAAGCAAGGAGAGAGTAAAGAATTAGAAAGAATCGATACCGAAGCCCAACGTTTAGAACGTATGATCGGTGAGCTACTTGAACTGTCTCGCATGCAGACCAATAGTCATTTAAGTCGCGAAATACAGCCATTGTCTAGCTTATGGGAAGCGTTGCTCGATGATGCACAGTTTGAGGCCGAGCAAATGCAAAAACAACTGCTCCTCGACCCGATTCCTGATCAATACATTTCTGGTAATCCACAATTATTGATGAGTGCGTTAGAAAATGTCGTCCGCAATGCAATTAACTATAGTCAGGATCGGATTCAAGTTAGCTTTCGTTGTGTGGCACAACAAATCATCATCACCGTTGAAGATGATGGACCTGGCGTTCCGGACAGCGAGCTGAATGAAATATTTCGACCATTTTACCGAGTATCAACCGCAAGAGACAGAGACAGCGGAGGAACGGGGCTCGGGTTAGCAATCACGGAAAGTGCCATTCGTCAGCATAGTGGTCAGGTTAGCGCGAGCCGAAGTGATCTTGGCGGCTTAAAAGTGCAAATCACCCTACCGATTCAACGGGATCAATGAGCGATGACGGTAAACCCATTCGATAAGATAAACATCTAAGCTTCGGTGCAGTATACTGATGCGCTCTATTGATAAGGAACCGTTCGACCATGTTTGACATCGCCCTCTATGAACCTGAAATCGCCCCTAATACGGGGAATATTATTCGCTTATCCGCTAATTGCGGCGCGAACTTACATTTAATAGAACCTTTAGGGTTTGATTTTGAGGAGAAAAAACTGCGCAGAGCCGGTTTAGATTATCATGACCTCACCCGAGTCACTCGCCATCAAAATTATCAAGCCTTTCTCGACTACTTAACGGCTCGTGGTGAATTCCGACTCTTTGCCTGCACCACAAAAACCACCGGACATCATGTTGATGCACAGTTTCAAGTTGGGGACGTATTACTGTTTGGCCCAGAAACGCGCGGCTTACCCGCCGACCTGATCCATAGCTTACCGATGAATCAACGCATTCGTATTCCAATGATGCCCAATGCTCGCAGTCTAAACTTATCCAATGCGGTAGCCATCATTGCCTTTGAAGCTTGGCGTCAATTAGGTTTTTCGGGAGCTCAATAAGCTACCCACCGAGTATTTAAGGAGAGGCGATCGATATTAACGCGTTTTCCATGCGTAATCTGAGATGATCAATCCGCCTCAACCTTAAGTGATACTAAAGGTGAGGTATGCTCACGATTCCGACAGCCAGAAACTACAAACCGACACTTTTGCAAACAAGCGATACGAAGAGCAGAGTAGAGCAGATAGCTTTAGACATAGACTGGATCGACAATAGACACTGACGTAGGAGAGAGCAATCACGACCAAGCCATGAAAAGATCAATGACAGCCATTAAAAAAATGACAGACAGCAAAAAGGCCGCCTAGGCGACCTTTAAATATTCTGATGAATATCAGTAAATTATAGAGTTACAACTTGAGCAGCTTGTAAACCTTTTTGGCCGTTTTCAACGACGAATGATACTTTTTGACCTTCGATAAGAGTTTTGAAACCCTCAGAAGCGATTGCGTTGAAGTGTACAAACACATCCGCGCCGCCGTTGTCTTGAGATAGGAAACCAAAACCTTTAGTTTCGTTGAACCACTTTACTGTACCAGTTGCTTTGTTAGACATAATTTGTCCCTTATATAGAATTCATTGGATTACTGCGCAAATGCGCAAGGTGCTGAAGCATGAATTATTTAATGTAGCTAATCATGTAAGGGAAATATTAGGATAACAACTTTTACGATGGGATTCTAAGAATTTACTTTTACTTTTGATTTTCATTAATAACTCTTAACTATAGAGCCAGATAACTATAAGGGTTTCCTTCTCATTAAGCAAACGTTTTATTCAAAAATAACCAAATAAAATCGAATCTCCAGACAGATCAATCAATTGAGTCGATTCGAGTCGTCCCGCGGATGATCCTTTTGTTCTTTATACTCATACTCACCATCAAACGTCTCCCCCTCGGCGTTTGGTCGAGATTGTGATGATTGATGGGAAAACGAGTCAGGACCACTCATGGTATTCACAACCAGATGGCCCATTAAGTAATGAGCCAAACGCGCCCTTGGAATAGGCAGTAAAACGAGCATGCCTATTCCATCTGTAATAAATCCAGGCGTCAGTAATAAAACACCGGCGACAGCTAACAACATACCTTCGATGATTTGCTGTGCCGGCACTTCACCCCGTTGAAGGCGCTGCTGGACGGACAGAAACGTCAAGACACCTTGACTACGCACCAGTATCGCCCCAACCAAAGCTGTAAATAGGATTAAAGCAAGCGTTGGCCATAAGCCTAACAAGCCACCGAGCTGAATCAGCACCGCAATTTCAATGATTGGCAAAGCAATAAATAAACATAATAAAATAAGCAACCTAGCTTCTCCTTAACTGAGCCCGACTTTACCTGACTGCACTGCTCAGCCGTTTGTTGATGAGCCAATGGGAATCCTCGTTCACCACTGAACGTTTTTCAAATTAACGTGATGGCTACGGAACTGCAACCTTGTTAGGTCATCAGCCGGTCATTTCTCATCAGACTATTCTAACCATCTATGATTGATGAATCATACGATTACGAGGTTCACCCAACACCACTCGCGATTAGGCCAACAAACATTCCATAAAATAATTCTTATTTTCAATATCTTAAATTTCTATTAAACCAATTCACTCAAACCGTGAGATCTTAGCTAAAGATCCTAAACCTCTCCGGAGTTATGCACCGGAAAGGTGATCCAGTTCCTATTTTTTATCTACTGGTCAAGTATGATTAGCGAAGAAGTCAGGACAGATTTTCCCAGCCAACCATTCTGGTGAACGGATTCTTAAGACAGAGATGGCTAAGTGTGACTAATCAGAACAATTATCTTAAGGATCCTGTGATGGCTACCCTATCTGAAACCCCTATTACGAACCAAGCAACCCGCATCGAAGAAGACCTGCTCGGCGAACGCCATGTTCCTGCTGATGCTTATTATGGTATCCATACCCTGCGGGCGATAGAAAACTTCAATATTTCTAATGTTACGATCTCAGATGTCCCTGAATTTGTTCGTGGCATGGTCATGACCAAAAAAGCGGCCACGCTCGCTAATAAAGAGCAAGGCGTGATCCCTAAAGATGTCGCTAACTATATTATTCAAGCGTGTGATCTGATTTTGGAAACCGGCAAGTGTATGGATCAATTTCCTTCCGACGTTTTCCAAGGTGGCGCAGGCACTTCAGTCAATATGAACACCAATGAAGTGATTGCTAACGTAGCCCTTGAACTGATGGGTAAAGAAAAAGGTCAATACCAATTTATTAACCCCAATGATCACGTTAACAAAAGTCAATCCACCAACTGTGCGTATCCAACCGGATTCCGAATCGCCGTTTACAACAGCATTCTCAAACTGATTGAATCGATTGAGTACATCAAAGGCGCTTTTGAACTTAAAGCCGTTGAGTTTAAACAGATTCTCAAAATGGGACGTACTCAGCTCCAAGACGCCGTACCGATGACCGTTGGTCAAGAGTTCCATGCGTGGGCCGTGACGCTGAACGAAGAGATCCGTGCTCTGCAATACACCTCTAAGTTATTATTAGAAGTTAACCTTGGTGCGACGGCCATCGGCACCGGTTTAAACACCGCTCCAGGCTATCAAGCATTAGCAATAAAATATTTAGGCGAAGTCACTGGCCTAGAAGTGGTACCTGCTGAAGACTTAATTGAAGCGACGTCCGACTGCGGTGCTTACGTAATGACTCATGGCGCGCTGAAACGCTTAGCAATGAAGCTTTCGAAAATCTGTAACGATTTGCGCTTGCTCTCTTCTGGCCCTCGTGCGGGTTTTAATGAACTGAACTTGCCTGAATTACAAGCGGGTTCATCGATCATGCCGGCCAAAGTTAACCCGGTTATCCCTGAAGTGGTTAACCAAGTGTGCTTTAAAGTCTTCGGTAATGACAACACCATTACTTATGCCGCTGAAGCGGGTCAATTACAGCTTAACGTAATGGAGCCAGTGATTGCTCAAGCGATGTTTGAGTCTATCTCCTTGCTTTCTAACGCATGCGTTAACCTGCGTGATAAGTGTGTCGATGGTATTACGGTCAACAAAGAGGTTTGTGAAGGCTATGTGTTTAACTCGATCGGCATCGTTACTTACCTTAATCCTTACATCGGCCACCATGAAGGTGACATCGTTGGTAAAATCTGTGCCGAAACGGGCAAAAGCGTCCGTGAGGTCGTACTGGAGCGAGGCTTGCTCACTGAAGAAGAGTTGGACGATATTTTCTCAGTCGACAACTTGATGTACCCTAAATACAAGGCAAAACGTTACGAGTAATTCGATTTACTCTACAAGAAGGCTCTGATTCAGAGCCTTCTTGGTTTTTGCCAGATGGAAAGTCGCCAAAACTTATTCTAAATCATGGTAATTAATTAAAAGCGTCGGCTACCTTCCATTGATACTAAAAAATAAGATAAACCTATGAATTCACAGCCTTGCGTTAGCTTAACACTGGGCGGTAAAGCGGATTTTCCCATAATCTTTTAGGAGTATAAGATGTTCATAATTGAGTTCCTTATCGTATTAGGATGTATCCTAATCGGGGCAAGGATTGGTGGTATCGGACTGGGTGTCATGGGGGGGATTGGTCTTGCCATTCTCAGTTTTGTGTTTGGTATGCGTCCAACCAGTCCACCGATTGATGTGATGCTGATGATCATGGCGGTGGTGGCAGCGGCGGCTTCCATGCAAGCCGCCGGCGGCTTAGATTACTTAATCAAAATCGCCAGTAACATCTTGCGCAAAAATCCTCGTCATATCACTTTCATCGCCCCATTAGTCACTTACTTTTTTACCATGATGGCTGGAACTGGACACGTAGCCTACTCGGTATTACCCGTGATCGCAGAAGTCAGTCGTCGTAGTGGTATTCGCCCAGAGCGTCCGCTTGGTATGGCAGTCATCGCATCACAGTTTGCGATTGTGGCTAGCCCTATCGCGGCCGCCGTCGTGGCATTAGTGGCCTTCTTAGAACCGCAAGGGATCACTTTGGGTAACGTATTGATCGTCACCATTCCAAGTACTTTCCTTGGCCTTGCCTGTGCTTGTATTTTTGTCAACAAAATCGGTAAAGAGCTGAAAGACGATCCAGAGTATCAACGTCGCCTACAAGACCCTGAGTTCCGTGCAGAAATGGAACAAGAGATGAAAGTGGAAGATATTCAAATCACGCCACAGGCCAAAACATCGGTTTCTCTGTTCCTATTTGGTGCGATTATCGTGGTCTTTATGGGCGCGATTCCTAGCTTGCGTCCGCACTTTGATGGCTCACCAATGGGCATGGCACATACGATTGAAATCGTGATGCTATCCATTGCAGCCCTGATCATCCTGATTTGTAAACCGGACGGCAATACCATTACTCAAGGCTCTGTATTCCATGCCGGGATGCGCGCAATCGTGGCCATTTTCGGTATCGCTTGGCTAGGTGATACCTTCATCGCGGGTCACGGCGATATGGTGAAAGAAGCGGTATCTGGTCTGGTTGAAGTTGCGCCATGGACCTTTGCTTTTGCCCTATTTGGACTATCGGTGATGGTCAATAGCCAAGGAGCCACCACAGCAGTATTGGTACCGGTTGCGATTACCTTAGGCTTACCACCTGCAATCATCATTGCGGTGTTCGTCGCGGTTAACGGATATTTCTTTATTCCGAACTACGGCCCGATCATTGCGTCGATTGACTTTGACCGCACAGGGACAACGCGGATCGGTAAGTACATCTTTAACCACAGCTTTATGCTGCCGGGTTTATTGAGCATGATCTTCAGTATCGGTTTTGGTTTAGTCTTAGCGAATATTTTCCTCTAATTTTCATACTAACCATCATCAAAGGGAGCTCAGGCTCCCTTATTATTTTTGATATAAATCAAACAAACTTCGATTAATTCAACTGTTCATACCCATTATCAAAAGTGCATAATATTTCTTCCTGAACGTTCTAAATAATCAATCCTGTAGCGCAAGCTTACTGTTTAGGCACAACTGACCAAGATGAGTCTAAAAAGAGAGTAGTCTTTGAGAATATTATTTCATTATTCATAAACAAATACCCTAAAACAAATAATCAACGTTCTCTCGCCTTTTATATCTAAGAATATTATGTGAAGCAAAGCCAAGATAATAAAACTTACTATCTTTAAAATAAAACCCATTAAAGCATCCGTCTAAAAACCTCACTCAACATTTTAATATCATATATTTCATTTAATTCACTGATTAATAAAAGCCATGCTGTTTGATTAAAAAGTGAATATTAGCCACCAAGCACATTTAGGCCAGATTATCTAAATGTAAGGAGAACGCTATGACAAGCCAAACTTTACCAACGGACCATAAGAAAGGCTTTTTTGCTAACTTAAAGTTTCCCTCTGCCTATACCATTTTATTTTTACTGATTGCCTTTGTGGCATTACTCACGTGGATAGTCCCTGCTGGTCAATATGAACGAACCATGAATGCCGAGCTCGGTAAAGAAGTGCCGATTGCGGGCACTTATGCTCCAACCGAAGGTAATCCACAGGGTGTGATTGATGTACTTCTCGCTCCCATTGATGGTTTTTATGATCATACGACTTACGAAGCGGCGGCAATTGATGTTTCGTTATTTATCCTCATCATCGGCGGTTTTCTTGGCTTGGTGACTAAAACTGGAGCGATTGACGCAGGTATTGAACGAGTCACCTCGCGCTTACAAGGGCGAGAGGAATTAATGATCCCCATCCTGATGGCACTCTTTGCCGCGGGAGGCACCATCTACGGCATGGCAGAAGAATCACTCCCCTTCTATACCCTATTAGTGCCAGTGATGATGGCAGCTCGTTTTGACCCAGTGGTCGCAGCGGCAACCGTATTACTAGGGGCTGGCATTGGTACTTTAGGTTCCACCATTAACCCCTTCGCGACCGTGATTGCCGCCAACGCAGCGGGGATTCCTTTTACCGACGGCATTTTCCTGCGTCTTGCGATTTTATTAGTCGGCTGGATCATCTGTGTCATGTACGTGATGCGCTATGCGAAAATGGTTCGCGCCGATCAAAGTAAGTCGATTGTTTACGATAAATATGAAGAAAACCAAGCACACTTTTTAGGTAACCGTAGCGGAGAAAGCTTAGTTTTTACTACCACTCGCAAAATTATTTTAGCCATTTTTGCCCTCTCCTTTGCCGTGATGATTTACGGTGTATCCGTTGCGGGCTGGTGGATGGCCGAAATATCGGCGATGTTCTTGGGTTCAACGATTCTGATTGGTCTTGTAGCCAGAATGAGCGAAGAAGAATTCACCACTAGCTTTATTGATGGTGCACGTGATTTGCTTGGCGTCGCGTTAATCATCGGGATTGCGCGTGGTATTGTCGTGGTGATGGACCGGGGCATGATCACTGATACGATACTCAATTCAGCTGAGCATATCGTGACTGGATTATCGTCAGTGATGTTTATTAACGTGATGTACTGGCTAGAGATTTTATTGTCGTTCTTAGTGCCATCGTCTTCTGGTCTAGCCGTGTTAACCATGCCAATCATGGCGCCACTGGCCGATTTTGCCGGCGTCAGTCGCGATCTGGTAGTGACGGCATACCAATCTGCATCAGGGATAGTTAACCTCGTCACACCAACGTCTGCAGTGGTGATGGGGGGCTTAGCCATTGCCCGCGTCCCTTATGTACGCTGGATAAAATGGGTCGCGCCATTACTGGGAATTTTGTGTGTATTGATTATGATTATGCTCAGCATTGGTGTGTTACTTTAAAGGTTCACGTGAACGCCGCTTAATCAACGTCATCCTAGCCATAACAAAACAATAAAATCATTGCTTGATAATATTCTTACTCTGCAAAGCCGCACGCTATCTGGTGCGGCTTTTTGCTTTCCTACTATCCCCTATCGTCATGTTGCCAACAACGATCTGACTTGCGATTAATTATAAATTATACCCTTCCTATTTGAAGCTGCAGCGGTGTTGGCTACGTCCGTTCACCCCAATCACATAGTTTGCCTATGCTTATGGGGATTCACTCACTTGCCGCCTACCTGCAATTTCAAGTCGTTTGGGTATAGTTTTATTTATCAAACCATGAATTAAATTAATCCATTAATTCTAGACTCCCGTAAATCACCAGCAATTTACAATTGTTCTAGATCAATCTTTCCTCGCTTATTTTGTTAACATTAGGGAAAATAAAACCATAAAAACCGTTACCTAATCCCGAATAGTGAATAAATTCGCCACTCTAATACCACCCAACACTTTTATGGTTTGCATAATATTTCCAAATCAAATGCTATCAGACTGAAAACTGGCTGATGAACAATAATAAAAAGCATTTTATTCCATAAAAAACCATTAAAAAACCGCCGATTTAAACGTTATCAAATGAATAATATTTGTTAATAACTCATCTAAAATGGCAAATTAATATAAAAAGTAAACTGTGAGCCACATCCAAGAAAGAACATCCACACAAGGTAATATAAAACACAGAACAAAGAGATGAATTTAAATATAAATTTCAATCTCCCTCATACACCCTACAAAATAATTATACCTTTAGTTAATCAAGGTATACAAAATAAGAGAGATACGATTATGAGTAAGTTATACGTAGGTTCTGAAGTAGGTCAATTACGCCGCGTTTTAATTCATCGTCCACGACGTGCATTAACTCATTTAACCCCCTCTAACTGTCACGACTTATTATTTGATGATGTGTTAGATATTGAACGTGCAGGTAAAGAGCACGATATTTTTGCACAAACCCTCCGCGATCAAGGTGTTGAGGTTTTGCTGCTAACGAATTTGCTTGCCGAAACCCTCGATGTCAGTGAAGCCAAAGAGTGGTTGTTACATACGCAAATCTCAGATAATCGTTTTGGACCAACGTTTGCCAACGATGTTCGCTGCTTCCTTAATGATTTACCGCATATTGAATTAGCTAAAATCCTAACCGGTGGCTTGTCTTACGGCCAGTTCCCGATGCAATCATCGTCTATCTTACAATCGATGCATAAAGCCGATGATTTCATTATTAAACCACTACCTAACCATTTATTTACTCGCGATACCTCGTGCTGGGTATACGGTGGCGTCTCCATTAACCCGATGGCGAAAGTCGCTCGTCAGCGTGAAACTAACCATCTCAGAGCAATCTATCGCTGGCACCCAACCTTCGCTGGCCAAGACTTCATCAAATATTTCGGTGATGAACAACGCAACTACGATAAGTCTACCATCGAAGGCGGCGACGTTTTAGTCATCGGACGCGGCGCGGTGTTAATCGGCATGTCAGAGCGCACTACGCCACAAGGGGTGGAACAACTGGCTTCAGCACTGTTTAAACACGGTCAAGCCAAACAAGTGATTGCCCTTGAGCTGCCTCAAGAACGCTCTTGTATGCATCTCGATACCGTCATGACTCACATGCGTGAAGATACCTTCTCTGTCTATCCAAATGTGATTCCAGATGATGTGAAATGTTGGAGCTTAACCGGCGATGCTTCTGGCAAAGTTAAAGCCACTCAACAAGCCTCTTACATTCATACCATCGAGCGCGCACTGGGTGTTGATAAGTTACAAATGATCACCACCGGCGGCGATAGCTTCGAAGCAGAACGCGAGCAGTGGAACGATGCCAACAACGTCCTAACGGTTCGCCCAGGCGTCGTTATTGGTTATGAGCGCAATACTTACACCAATGAGAAATACGATAAAGCAGGCATCACCGTGCTGCCTATCCCAGGTGATGAATTAGGCCGTGGCCGTGGTGGCGCTCGCTGCATGAGCTGCCCTATTGAACGTGATGACATCTAAGTTAGGGCGAGTGATATGGAAGGAGATTTCTCCTTCCATCCATCAACGAGAGAAATGACCATGACAAAACAAACTGTTGTCGTCGCCTTAGGAGGCAATGCCTTACTTCGTCGCGGCGAGCCATTAGAAGCGGATGTTCAACGCCACAATATTCAGATTGCCGCGCAAGCCATCGCGAAAGTGGCCGAGCACTACAATGTGGTACTGGTGCACGGTAATGGCCCACAAGTCGGATTATTAGCATTACAAGGGCTAGAGTACAAAAAAGTTAACCCGTATCCACTTGACGTATTGGGCAGTGAAACTCAAGGCATGATTGGTTATATGCTGATGCAAGAGTTTAAAAACCTACTTCCAGAACGCAACGTGACTTGTATGTTGACTCAAATGACCGTTGATGCCAATGACCCTGCGTTTGCCAATCCAACCAAACCGATTGGCCCGGTTTATCAAGCCGAAGAAGCGCGAGCTTTGGCAGAAAAATACCATTGGACAGTAAAACCTGATGGCCAGTATTTCCGCCGTGTGGTGCCAAGCCCACTACCAACGGGGATTGTTGAACATCAAGCCATCAATACCTTGATTGCCGATGGACATTTAGTGATTTGTACTGGCGGTGGCGGCATTCCAGTTAAGTACCAGCAAGGTAAATTAGTGGGCGTTGAAGCGGTGATCGATAAAGACATGTCAGCCGCCTTTCTCGCCAAACAAATTGGCGCCGATGCATTGCTTATTTTAACCGATGCCGATGCGGTTTATCTCGACTGGGGAACCCCAACTCAACATGCTTTGCGTCAAGCAACGCCAAGTGAATTAGCGGCTTATCAATTTGACGAAGGGTCTATGGGACCGAAAATTCAAGCTTCCTGTGAATTTATTAAACAAGGTGGCCGTCTGGTAGGCATTGGAGCTCTGGAAGACGCGGTAGCCATTTTAGAAGGTCAAGCGGGGACCAATATCATTCGTGACCATTAAATACTAGGTTTCAGGCTGGATGACAACCTCCCACCAATCTAGGTTGTCACCACGTCAATCAGCGAAATACTCAGCGCTCGCGCACATCATGCTAGCGCCTAAAACGAGGATAACATCATGGCTTTTAATTTACGTAACCGTAACTTCCTAAAACTGCTTGATTTCACACCAAGAGAGATCCAGCATCTATTAGATTTATCGATTGAGCTGAAAAAAGCCAAATACAATGGCTATGAACAGCCTCGCCTGAAAGGCAAAAATATTGCCTTAATTTTCGAAAAAACCTCGACCCGCACTCGCTGCGCCTTTGAAGTCGCGGCTTTTGATCAAGGCGCGCAAGTCTCCTACCTTGGCCCTTCTGGCTCACAGATTGGCCACAAAGAATCGATGAAAGACACCGCTCGCGTACTAGGTCGGATGTATGATGGGATTGAGTACCGTGGTTTTGGCCAAGAGATTGTCGAAGAACTCGGCCAATACGCTGGCGTTCCGGTATGGAATGGACTAACCGATGAATTTCATCCAACGCAAATTCTCGCTGATTTTATGACCATGCTCGAACACGGCCGTGGTAAAGCACTGCATCAAATCAAATTTGCTTATTTAGGCGATGCGCGCAATAACATGGGTAACTCGTTAATGGTCGGCGCTGCGAAAATGGGCATGGACATTCGCCTCGTCGCGCCAAAAGCATTCTGGCCAACAGAATCACTGGTTGCCACTTGCCGCGCAATTGCTGAAGAAACGGGAGCAAAAATCACCCTAACTGAAGATGTGCAAGAAGGCATCATGGGTTGTGATTTCCTCTACACCGATGTTTGGGTCTCGATGGGCGAAGCCAAAGAAGCGTGGGCCGAGCGCATCCAGTTAATGCTGCCTTATCAAGTCAATATGGACATGCTTAAAGCCACAGGTAATCCGCATGTCAAATTCATGCACTGTTTACCGGCATTCCACGGTGAAGATACCACGGTTGGCAAAGAGTTGGCCCAAGCTTACCCAGAGCTAAAACAAGGGGTTGAAGTCACCAATGAAGTGATCGAATCTGAACATTCGATTGTGTTTGACGAAGCAGAAAACCGGATGCACACCATTAAAGCGGTGATGGTAGCCACCCTCGGTGACTGATCGATAACCCTTTATCTTCCTCTCACCACATCACGAGCCGAAGTCCGGCTCGTGATTTTCTCCACCTCGTTGTTCATCCATTTAAACAACTAACTAATCATCATAATGCAGTTTTTTATTTGGTGATCTGCCGCAATAAGCCGTAAATCAATAAGTGATATGCTCAACTCCAGAATGATGTTTGCTTAATCGTTAAACGAGGGCACGACCGTGAACCGAACCATCCCTGACATTGATGCTGATGAACGCTCATTAACCGCGGCCTGCAAGAGGCTGCTACAACAGCAAAGCTTCGCCAATCAACATGAATTACGCGAGCGCTTAGTTGAACTGGGGTTTGAAGGCGTAAGCCAATCAACCGTATCACGCTTACTTTCTCAGCTTGGTGTAGTCAAAATCCGTAATGCTTGTGGCAAAAAAGTTTATTGCATCACGGTAGAAACCGCATCAGTACGCGTTGAATCGTCCATTGCTTCGCAAATAGAGTTTATTACTCACAACCAATCGGTCGTGGTGGTCAAGACCCATCCGGGCAGCGCTCAGTTAGTTGCTCGTTTGGTTGATATCGATCCGCACAGCGAAATCATTGGTACCGTGGGCGGTAATGATACCGTACTCGTGATTCCGCGCGACGCCAATCGTGTCGAAGCCTGTGAGCGGATTGTCAAAAGTCGCTTAGGGGTGGCTTAAGCCCAGCGCTGCACTGTATCTTCCAACCCGTTGTCTATATAGTAAAGCCAATCGTGTTTTGGATATTGTAGTGATGATGCGTCTATTTATTTCTCTTTTACTGCTGCTTAGTACGGCAATCAGTACGCCGGCATTGGCCACTTTGACCGTTAATCCCTCATTTGAGTTAAACGGAGCATCGCGCTTTGCTCCGGTCGATCAAGCCTTTCCGCTGTCTTTTTTCCAACAAGCTGATCAACTATTTTTAGATTGGCAGATCAAGCCAGGGTACTATTTATATCAAAGTAGCCTAACCATTGAGGCTAAAAACGCCCAGTTGGCCGATTACGTGTTGCCGCAAGCACAGCCGTATCATGATGAATTTTTTGGCGATGTGATGATTTATGATACGCCACTGTCGATAAACGTATCACTGAACAATGCCCAATCTGGTGCTACATTGACCGTGCGCTATCAAGGCTGCGCCGCCGCAGGATTTTGTTATCCACCTGAAACTCGGGTTGTTGATCTCGATCCCGTCATCGCCCAAGCATCCAGCGAATCTATCTCTAGCACGACCGTTAACGAAACCAACCTTGCCACTTCACAACAAGATTCTTTAGCGAATCGATTAGCCCACAGTGCTTGGACTCCGCTGCTGTTTTTATTACTCGGTATTGGCTTGGCTTTTACCCCATGCGTATTACCCATGTACCCAATTTTAACCAGTATCGTACTTGGTGGCGGAGCTATCTCACAACGCCGCGCATTGCTGCTAAGTGTGGTCTATGTGCAAGGGATGGCGTTGACCTACACCTTATTGGGTTTAGTGGTAGCTTCTGCGGGTTTACAATCTCAAGCCGCTTTGCAGCACCCTTATGTCCTGATGACATTGAGTGTCTTATTTGTCGCCTTAGCGTTATCGATGTTTGGTTTATACAGTTTGCAACTGCCAAGTAGCGTGCAAACTTGGCTAAGTAGCTTAAGTCAGCGCCAACAAGGTGGACGGCTTGGCGGCGTGTTTATGATGGGCGCAATTTCGGGTTTAGTCTGCTCTCCTTGCACCACAGCTCCTTTATCGGGAGCCTTGCTCTACGTGGCACAAAGTGGTGATTTGATCACGGGGGGCGTCGCGCTCTACGCATTGGCCTTAGGCATGGGAATTCCCTTAATCGCTGTCGCCGTATTCGGTAACCAGTTATTGCCGAAAGCAGGGGATTGGATGAATCGCATCAAGATCTTGTTTGGTTTTGTTCTGCTCGCCGCACCCATTTTCCTACTGGAGAGAATTATCCCTAGCTTATGGAGCACGGTCTTATGGTCGGCGTTAGGACTAAGCGCATTCGGTTGGCTCTATCATGCAAAAAACAGCTTACCTTTTGCAGGTTGGAAACAAAGCCTGATAGGGATCATCGCTATCCTCGGCTTATTATTCTCTGCTCAACCACTGCTGAGTTATTGGCTGAATCCCAATCATTACAGCGCTCAGCAAGCTAACATTCAGTTTCAACCGATTAAAACCGTCGAGCAGCTTAATCAAGCTTTGCTCGACGCTAAAACAGCCGGAAAACCGGTGATGCTCGATTTTTACGCTGACTGGTGTGTCGCGTGTAAAGAATTTGAGCGTTATACCTTTCACCAGCCCGCCGTTGAAGCGCAGCTAAAAAACTTTGTATTACTGCAAGTGGATGTCACCCGTAGTGAGCCGGAAGATTTTGAACTCTTACAGCATCTGCAAGTACTTGGTTTGCCGACCATCGATTTTTGGGATGAACAAGGAAACCGACTACCTCAAGCGCGTATTACCGGCTTTATGGCCGAACATCCTTTTCTTGCTCACCTAGAAAAGTTTCAACGCTAATCGGCTTGGCAGATAAATCACCGTTGATTTATCTGCCATCTTTATTTCCCTAATTAAATATCTCTCCCTTTTTTGTGATACCACACGCCGTTTACGATAATCATAACCAGAGAGCAACTTTCAACAACCAAGCATTTCCTTGACCAATAAGACTATTGCTGTAAATTTTCTTCAGCTCATCCCCCTTGCTCATCCTGCAAAGTGTGCGCTTATCGAACGCCATTCAACCTACCAAACGTGATAATGGTTCGTAGACGGTGATTTTTATCGCTCTAAAAAATCTTTACCGCGGTAGCTCACATTTTGTAGAGGTTACTTATCCCTAGCATATCCAGTGAACTCATAACCTCACTAATTC
>NZ_WXWI01000041.1:0-8648 GCF_009904895.1 Vibrio sp. V31_P5A7T61 | reverse complement strand
AAAAGTGAAAACATTCGTTTAATGAGTGACTTAGTGACAAGACGCAACCAGTTATTGACCATGCAAACCATGGAAAAGAACCGCTCTCAAATCATGCCTAAGACTGTTGCGTCATCGATTAAATCCCTACTTACCATGCTCAAAAAACAGATAGAAAATATTGAAACTAGAATCGAAAAACTCATCGAGACATGCCCTGATTACCAAGCAAAAAATGAGCTATTACAGAGCGTACCTGGCATCGGAAAAATTGCGGCAGCCTCCATCATCAGTAACGTACCTGAGCTGGGCTACATCACCAACAAACAAGCGGCTTCATTAATCGGTGTCGCTCCCATTACTCGAGAAAGCGGTAGTTATAAAGGCAAGAGAATGATCAAAGGCGGACGCATGCAAGTCAGGACGGTTTTGTACATGGCCATGATGTCTGCAATGCAATGTAATCCTGTTTTTAAACAGCACTATCAAAAGTTATTAGCGGCAGGCAAACCTAAAAAAGTAGCGATCATTGCTTGCGTCAGAAAGATGGTAGTTATCCTAAATTCTATGCTCAGAGACGGCTGCATGTGGGATGTAAACAGCGCCAAAATTAACTCTTGACGCCATAGTCTCTTGTTACGGGCTAAAAAAGTCGTCTGTTATGGCCAACCGTTTTATTGCGGTTGGGGATTAACCATCGATAAAGCCCCTATGGCTCGACGTACTCGCCAGCTAACGCTTAATGAACTGATTTTCGCCAGCTTGATTTGGTATCCCTTATACATTAGCCCGAAAACGGGCTACTACTGCAGCGCATCACAAACAGTAGAGCATTTGCAGCAATGGAAAAACAACCGCTCATCGCCAACCACTCAACTTAAAGTGGCTAGTGCGAAATGGGTAAGGACTCTCATCGGTATTCGGTAATGCTATGCAAAAACAAACCATTGCCATCGTCGGCACCCTAGCAGAAAGCTTAGTTGGTTTTCGCGGCGAACTGATCCGTGATCTGGTTGCCTCTGGCCATACGGTTTATGCCTTTGTGAGTGAAATGACTAAGGCGCAACAGTGGCGAATTATGGAGCTAGGCGCAAAACCTATTCGCTACTCGCTGAGCCGTTTAGGCGTTAACCCATGGCGGGATTTATATACCGTCTATCAACTGTATCGGCTATTTCGCCGTTATCAAATAGACGTCAGTTTTTGTTATTTTGCCAAGCCAGTGATTTACGGCACTTTAGCGGCAAAATTAGCCAACGTTCCTCTACGAGTGGGAAAAATAGAAGGGCTAGGTCGGCCTTTTACTCCAGGTGTGAATGGTTTTGGTTTTGCTCAGCGTTTAGTTCAGCAAGTGCAAGTCGCCCTGTATCGACTCAGTTTGCGCTATTGCGATCATCTGTTTTTACTCAATCAAGATGATCGGCAAGATTTGATCGATAAACACCGCATTAAAACCGGGCACATTCACCAGCTTAACGGTATTGGCTTGGATTTAACCTATTACCAATATCATCCTCCGCAATCCACACCGCTTAAATTTGTGTTTGTCGGCCGACTGCTTAATGAAAAAGGTATTCGCCAATTTATTGCCGCCGCGGAGCAGCTTAAAGCAGAAGGGGTGTCGGCAGAGTTTATTATTGTTGGTGCGCCGGACCGAGGAAAAGGTTCACTGAGCGTGAGAACGCTGCTCGATAAAGTCAACGCTGGGATCATTCTTTACCCGGGTAAAGTTGATGATGTACGGCAATTTTTGCAACAATCGTCCGTCTTTGTCCTGCCGTCTTACTATCGCGAAGGCGTACCACGGAGCACTCAAGAAGCCATGGCAGTAGGACGAGCGATAATTACCAGTGATGGTCCGGGATGTCGAGATACTGTACTGGATGGGCAAAATGGCTATTTAGTCAAACCGCGTGATGTTGACTCGTTAGTTGCGGCAATGCGTAAGTACATTGAACACCCTGAAAGGGTCGCTCAACATGGCCAGTTAAGTTACCAACTTGCCCAGCAGCGCTACGATGTGCGGCGGATTAATTTAACCATCATTCGTCATATCGGTCTTTACCACCAACAGCTTGAGGTATTGGTTGATAATGTGGTCCGGCTGCGGGAGCGACAAGTCCAAGACATTGTTATATCCAAAAAACAGCCAGCGTTAAATACCCTCGTTCGTTAATTATTTACCTTGATGAGTAATGGGCTCTCGCCGTTCATCAAGACTTTTTGCCGTTTATTCAGTTTATAATGGAGCTCCCCATGAAAATCATTGCCAGCATGATAGAGAGTGCTCAATGGCAAGCTTGGCTTAGCCAGCAACATAGCCCCTTCTCGATAGTAACCAACAGTAAGAAACCTTGTACCGATGAAGTGACCATCATTGCTGCGCCTTGTTCATTAGCAGAAATAGACAGTGACTTACTTGATTATGATGAGTTATTGATACATATCTGGGGGTTACAAGCCACGCTAGCCAATGCGTTACGTAATGGCGCAGAAGAAGCGCAAATTGAAAGTGTGGTAGCGAAATGGGTTGAAACGAGCGAACAACTGTTAGCTTGGCTACCGAAATATCAGCATAAGGTCAATTTACTTAGCCATGCCCACGCAACCTATTTTACTCAAGATTGGTGTGAGTGGCTCAATAACCTAGGCATTGAATGGCCACAAGCGGATATCAACACCACTTGCGCCCGTACCAGTCAAGATGAGTATGATCTGTTCGCTGCTTACTATGTAAAAACCCATCCGCAGTTAGAGCGTTTAGAGCAACTGTTATTAAGTGTCGCTTTGCCCATGGGCGAGGATTATCCGCAATTACCGTTAA
The DNA here is from genome assembly GCF_009904895.1 of Vibrio sp. V31_P5A7T61. NCBI lineage: Bacteria > Pseudomonadati > Pseudomonadota > Gammaproteobacteria > Vibrionales > Vibrionaceae > Vibrio > Vibrio sp. V31_P5A7T61. The sequence continues at coordinate 5,845 of NZ_WXWI01000041.1, read as the reverse complement.
GCATTGCCGAACTGACCCGCCAAAGCCAACATGCTATTCGCCGCCAGCGTTATACCGACAAGCAACTGACTGAACGTGAGTCAGACATTGACCAACTGCGTCAGGAAAGAGCTGCGGAAAAAATGAAGTTTGAGCAGCAGTTGGCCGAAAATCAGCAAGCTCATGATGTGGCTATATCTGCCGCTGCGCAGCAAAAAACAGCCTTAGAGGAACAGCTCAAAGCAACAGAGCAGCAGCAACAAGCGTTAGCGCAAGAAAACGAGTTAGTGATTACCGATCTGCACCGAGTGCAAGAAGCACTTGAAACTGCACTTCAGCAGCATCAACAACAAACGGATAAATGCAGCACGTTAGAGCAACAATTGTTAGCCAGTCGTGAGCAGCAAGCTAAGTTAGAGCAATCACTTGCCGACCAGAAAGACCAGCATACTCGTTTAAATGAGCAATACACCACGAGTCAAGTGGCGTTAAAAACTTCAGAGCAGCAGCAACAAGCTCTAGCGCAAGAAAACGATTTAGTGATAACCGAGCTCCATCGAGTGCAAGAAGCACTGGAAGCTTCACTGCAGCATAATCAGCAAGTGATGGATAAATGCAATGCGTTAGAACAGTCGCTCACTGAGCAACAAGATCAACACAATAGCTTAAGTGAGCAGTACGCAACTAGCCAATTCGCGTTACAAGCCTCAGAGCAACAAAAATCCGCTCTTGAGCAAAAAGTTAATGACGCTACACGACAGCAAAAAGCACTAGAGCAAGAAAATAGTATGATAATTGCTGAGTTACTTCGTGTACAAGAAACCCACGAGACGCTGTATTACGAGAAAACGACATTACAGCAGCAAATTGAGCTCCAGGTACAACAACTCAAAGCTCACAGCGCTAAAATTAATAGCTTAATCAAGCGTCAGCGTTTAACCAAGCTAGAGCTAGCTCAAGCCTTGGCGAGTAAAACGTTACTCGAAAAAGAGTTAACGGCTCATCATGCTTCCACATTATGGAAAATGACCGTACCTGTGCGTAAATTTCGCCAAACTCCGCAGCGTAAACGGGCCGCTCAATTGGCTCAGCAGAAGTTATTGATTGAATTTTCAGAGTATTTTGATAGAGAGTGGTATCTTGCTCAGTATCCAGATGTAATTGAGGATGGGGTGGAACCGATTGAACATTACTTACGCTTTGGAGCGCAAGAAGGGCGTAACCCCAGTGCTGAGTTTAATACCCTTTGGTATTTAAAAACCTATCCTGATGTCGCGGAAAGTGGCTTAAATCCATTAGTACATTTCATTCAGTATGGAGAGCGTGAAGAGCGGAAATGTAAACAATTATTAATTGAAGATAGAAGCTAAAAAATATAGGTATACCAATGTCAGTTTTAAAAAAAGCTAATCAAGAATTTAAAAAAAAACAATATGAAGCTGCACTAGAGTTATATAATGCAGCCATGAGCTCATCTCAAGCAATGAGAGGTTATATTGATTTCAATATTAATCTTACGCAGAAAAGAATAACCAATTCTGACTCTAAAAGAGTCAGTTGTATCAATTCTTTGCCTGATAATTGTAATTCAAATCCTAAAGTGTCAGTTATTATACCGACCTATAATGTTCAAGATTACATAGAGAGATGTGCGGACTCTATACTTAATCAAGCCTTACAAGATATCGAAGTGATTTTTATTGATGATGGCTCTGAAGATAGAACTACTGAAATATTAAAATCTTATCAAAATAAAGATGGCAGAGTTAAGTTAATTCTTAACTCTCGATCCTCAGGTAATTCAGGAGTACCGCGTAATCAGGGATTAGCTGTAGCGAAAGGTGAGTATATTGCTTTTGTTGATTCTGATGATTACATTGATGAAGGGATGTTGTCAGACCTGTATTTAAAAGGGAAGGAAAGCGACGCTGAACTAGTCACTTCATCTGGCTTTTATAGAGAGAATCAAGATGGAACAACAGAAGTCGTTAAAACAACACATACTAACTATGATCCTATAAGTGAACATTCCGAACGGAAAGAACTTTTCAAAAGTTACCATTATACAATCGTTTGGTTTAGAATATATAAAACAGAATTTATCAAGAAAAATAAAATCTGTTTTGGTGAGTATAAGACATCAGCAGATGCTCCATTTGCGATTAAGGCCCTGTCATTATGTAATAAGTTAGTTTCAGTTGATGGTATTTATTACCACTATAGATTTGATCGTCCTGGTTCGACTATAGAGAGACGCAAAGGACAGAGTGCATTTGAAGTATTTAGAGCATACCATAATCTAATAGAGTTTTTTAAATCTAAGGGGCTATATAAAGATTATCTTCCAATAATTATTCAAAAAGCAATTGGAGATTACTCTTATAATAGTAAGTTTATCCAAGAAGAATATGAGGTAGAGTTTGAGAATCTACTAATATCTTTTCTAAGAAAATATACCCCAGATGTGGTTAATTGGTCCTTTGTTTCCGCCTATTGGAAATCAGAAATTGAAAATAAACTGTCACGTTATACTGTAGATAAAAAAATGATTTTTGATGATTATCTTAATTCGATGAAGAGAGATAATCCTAATGTTTCAGTAATTGTTCCAGCACATAATGTAGGTGAGTATATTAAGAGTTCTATAAACTCATTAAAAAACCAGACTCTTAAAGGTATAGAATGTATTATTATTAATGATGGTTCTAACGATGATACTCAACTACAAATTGAAAATAATATTGTTGATATGGATAACTTTAAGATTATAAGTTTATCTCATGCGAGTGGTAATCCGGGAACTCCAAGAAATGTCGGATTAGCATGTGCAAATGGTAAGTATATTGGTTTTGTTGATGCTGATGATAGAGTTGAAAATGAATTCTTTGAAAGATTATATAAAAAATCTCAAGAAGAAAATGCTAATATTGTAACTTCAGATACATTTGTTAAAGTTGAAGATGGCAAAGAACAAGTAATAAAAATAAATGTAAATAGTTTTAATTCTAAAATTGATAAAGATAGAGAAAAGCTTTTTAAACAAGGGTATTTTTCTAATATATGGTATAGAATATATGAGAGAGATTTTTTGAATAAGCATGGTATAAGTTTGCCTAATATCTATCTCTCAGAAGATTTTTGCTTTTCTTTCTTAAGTCATAGTTTTGCAGATAAAATATCAGTAGTTAAGGGTGCTAAATATTTTTATAATTATGATAGACCTGGATCAACAACAGAACAAAGAAAAGGCTTGGTTGCATTCAAACAAATTGAAGCTCATGATATTGCTATGAAATATATTAATTCCTTTAATGTTTCTAAAAATATTACAGGTATATTCTTGGCTAAAAAAATAAATTCATATTTTTATACACATAAAAATCTATCACATGAGTATAAAGATAAATTTATTAATGATGTTAAGTCATTGTACGCTCCAATTATGAATGATGTTAACTTTAACTTTCTCGCTGAACATGAGAGAAATACATTTAAGCAGTTTGTTGCTTGATTTTAATAGAGATTTACATATGAAATATAAAATAGCCGTGGCTGGCACAGGTTATGTTGGTTTATCTAATGCAATGCTATTGGCTCAGCATCATCAAGTAATGGCATTGGATATTGATGCTCATAAAGTCGATTTATTAAATGATAAAATCTCACCGATTGAAGATAAAGAAATCAGTGAGTTTTTAGCTCATAAATCGTTAGATTTTCGCGCCACGTTAGATAAGCAAGAAGCGTATCAAGATGCGCAGTTTGTGATTATCTCAACCCCAACGGATTACGACCCGAAAACCCACTACTTTAATACTAGTTCTGTTGAGGCGGTCATTAAGGATGTGTCGGCGATTAACCCGCAGGCGGTGATGATCATCAAATCGACCGTACCGGTAGGCTACACCGCGGCAGTGCGTGAAAAGTTTGCCACTGAGAATATTATTTTCTCACCAGAATTTTTGCGCGAAGGGAAAGCGCTGTACGATAACTTACACCCTTCACGCATTATCGTCGGTGAACGTAGCGAACGTGCCGATCAATTTGCTGCCTTATTAAAGCAAGGTGCGATCAAACAAGAGGTAGAAGTACTATTTACCGACAGCACAGAAGCTGAAGCGATTAAGCTATTCTCAAATACCTATTTAGCGATGCGTGTGGCGTATTTTAATGAGCTAGATACGTATGCAGCGACTCACGGCTTAGATGCTAAGCAAATTATCCAAGGGGTAAGTTTAGACCCGCGGATTGGTAACCACTACAATAACCCAAGCTTTGGTTATGGCGGTTATTGCTTACCGAAAGATACTAAGCAGCTGCTGGCTAACTATCAAGATGTGCCCAACAATATGATTCAAGCCATTGTTGAAGCGAACCGCACCCGTAAAGATTTTATTGCTGACTCTATTATTGCCCGTGAGCCAAAAGTTGTAGGCGTGTATCGTTTGGTAATGAAATCAGGCTCTGATAACTTCCGTGCTTCGGCAATTCAAGGCATTATGAAACGCATCAAAGCCAAAGGAATTGAAGTGGTGGTTTATGAGCCAGAGCTAAAAGAAGAGCATTTCTTTAATAGCCGAGTGATAACAGATCTCAATGAGTTTAAACAGCTTTCTGATGTGATCATTACTAACCGAGTTTCACGAGATTTGAATGATGCTGTTGATAAGGTCTATACAAGAGATCTATTTGGTAATAATTAGAGTAACGAGTTTATTATGACTATAGAATTATTTGAATCAATCAAGAAAGAACGACTAACAGATTTTAAATTAACAAGGAAAAAGCTTGTATCTTTATTAAAAGACGCCAAAGATAGTAATGATGAATTATTATTGACTGATATTTATAACGAAATTTATCCACATGAGATAACAGAGGCTATCGTTAGAAATAAAGGAAAGAATCTATTAGGTAAGTTTTCTTCATTTAAAACATTGATTGCACAAAGAACAGAACTCCGTTTGCGTGGGCTAAAATGTCCAGAGTGGGAGTTAGATGATAAAAAGAATGCTTATAACTTCATTGATTCTATTAATGTACCTCGACCAATGTTAATATCTGAATTTAATTTTAACAAAATGGAAGAGTTTACAAATGGTGTTGTAAAACCTAAATATGGTTCTAACTCTAAAGGCGTTTTTATTATCCAAGATGAGTTTGTATATGATGTGGCTAATCGAGAATTTATATCATTGGAAGAAGCCAAACAAAGAATGTTAGAAATTAACATGAATCCATGGTTACATGAAACGGCGGTTGTGTCACAGTCACAGAGTAACGATGATATACCTTTTAAGCCACCTCATGATCTAAAGTTTTATTCTTTTTACGGTGAAATTGCTTTAATACTTGAGGTTAGAAGGTATCCAGATAAAAAATATTGCTGGTGGAATGTTAATGGTGAAGTTGTATCTACTGGTAAATATAATACAGATCTATTTGATGGTAATGGATTTACTAAAGAAGATTTAGAAACTGCAAAGCATATAAGTAAGAATATTAAGTCTCCTTTCTGTAGAATAGACTTTTTAAAGACAAAAGAAGATTTTATATTTGGAGAGTTTACTCCAAGACCTGGTGGTTTTGATGAGTTTGACAGCGAAACAGATCGTATGCTGGGTGATTATTTCATGGATGCATTAGTTCGTATTGGCAATGAATAATGTTTACATTAAGCGTAGTTCTTTGATTTTTCAAATCAGGTGATTATAACAAAAATGGACTATTTAGACAGTCGTTTTCTATTAAATTACGGTATTCATCCTAATGATATGGCAAAATATGCCATTCCTTATTATGCTCTATCTCGTGGTTTAAGAGTTTCTTTTTTTAATAAAGAAAACATTAATAATTATTATTATTC
>NZ_WXWI01000070.1:0-9767 GCF_009904895.1 Vibrio sp. V31_P5A7T61 | reverse complement strand
CTTTGTAATCATTGAATTTTCGTTAATGGGCGCACGTCGCCACCGTCTTGAAGAAATGGCTGTGGAAAGCGCTTCAGCTCGCGCAGCTTTGAGAGGTATGAATGACCTGACGTTGATGCTAGCGGGTGCTCAATTGGGTATCACCTTCTGTACCTTTGCACTTGGCGCAGTCACCAAACCAGCAGTTGATCATTGGATTGGTCCAGTGTTTGTAGTAATGGGCTTACCAAATTGGGCTGCCGATGGTGCGGCCTTCGGTGTCGCACTTTTCGTAGTAACATTCTTACATTTAGTGGTCGGTGAAATGGCACCGAAATCCTGGTCTATTGCTTACCCGGAAAAATCTGCACTTGCGGTTAGTATTGTAGCGCGTGCTTACGTATGGCCTTTACGTCCACTTCTGAACTGGATCAACCGTATCGCCAATCGACTAGTAAAAGCATCGGGTGTTGAGCCAGTAGAAAGCGCGGCTGTAGGTGGGCAAGATATCAATACTATTCGCCAACTCGTGGAGCATTCCGGTAAAGTTGGTACACTGAAACCGAATATACAAAAACAGCTTTCTGGTCTCATAGATATGAGCTTAATTCCAATTGAAACCTTGGTAACTGAAGATCAAGTAATGGCGCATGTGGATGAGCATGCAACCGTTGCAGATGTTCGTACTCTTTCAATGGAATCTGGACACTTGCGTATTCTAGTATTCGGCAGTCAAGGCTTGAAGCCGCTTGTAGTTCATGTACGTGATACCTTGCTAGAGCCTGCTGACAAACCTGCACGAGAAATTGCACGTAAGGCTTACGTCATAGACGCTAAAATGCCAATATACGAAGTACTGGCACGCATGCGGGAAGTGAGTGTGCAACTTGCTGTCGTAAGCAAAGACGATAAGATGATTGGCGTAGTCACGTTAGCAGATATTCTAAAACATGTTATGCCAATAAGAGAATAGCGGACTAATAATCGTGCAGATGTGGGACAAAACGTCATCGAAAGCGATAATGTTTGAATCATAATGATGAAGCACAAAAAGTAACAATTAGGAAGGTAGTCATGTGGCAAGATATATGGAATACAGTGCTGTCGGAATTCTCCGATATCCCCGATGTGGCTCAAGTTACACGTATCACATTGCGCCTTCTGGTTGCTGCAATCCTTGGCGGTTTATTGGGATATGAGCGGGCCCGGCATGGTAAGAGTGCAGGTGTTCGAACGCATATGCTGGTTGCCATAGGGGCCGCACTCTTCGTTCTCATTCCTCAACAAGCAGGGGCATCAAGCGCAGATTTGAGTCGCGTATTACAGGGTTTGACTGCAGGTGTAGGGTTTCTCGGGGCTGGCGCTATAATAATGGGGACGAAAGAATTCGAGACTCGGGGGCTGACTACGGCCGCAGGTATATGGGTAACAGCAGCAATCGGCATGGCTGCGGGAATGGGGCGAGAATCGACCGCTGTTCTGAGCACTCTTATAGCACTTCTCATCCTTTCTTTAGTTCCTTTGATTTACCGAACTAGGAAAGGAAACGAAGAGTGACACGCGAGAATAAATGGAGCTGTTCAGCTAACAATTAACTCGAATGGGTCCACTCAATTAATTGATAAGACAGAAAAGTCAATAACATGGGTAACCGAGGGAAACACGACACAAGAAACTAGTATAGAGAATGTCATTAAAGAGACATTGGCATATATGTTTCTGTTACCCTGTTAGTATTTTGCAGAGTCAGGTCAGAATGCATTATATTTGTAGTGATTCCATTACATTGGAATAAGCTGGTCTACCATACTTTTCGCATTACATACGTTAATTCATTGCTTTCTAATTTAGGAAAACTCCAATAAAGAAATGTCCAACAATCTGTTGGACATTTGGGGAAAAGCAGCTCCCTTTTAACCTCATAGATTAAATCACGGTGTTAACAAAGAATGGGGCTGATACTTGTTAGTTCGTTTTTGCTAGAGCCTCTTGCAAAATTGTGCAGCAAGCGCTGCACAAATTGCGAAACAGCTTGTTTCGTTATTATCCAATTGCCGAACCTAAACTTAAGTGATGTAGATGAGCTTTGACAAAAAATGGTATATCACGGACTTTAAATTAACGGAGACGCTTCCTATTGAACCTGTTTAGATGAGTGTAGACACGTAACAATGTCAAAGCTATATTTACTTATCATCGTCATCGGATGAAATCGCGGCTCGCCATCTAAGATATACGACATGACACAAGAAACTAAAAGAATTTGCCTTTCCGACCAACAGCGTCGTGAAGCAGTTACTCGCTTGATGAGTGGAGTTATTGTGAGTGAGCATCGTGCCCACAATATCAAGAAAGTCCGCAGTAATGTTATACAACAGATGTGCGCTGCATTTACTAAGGCCGTTCACGCTGAGTAGCAACTACTAGTAATTCTTTCACAACCTTCAAAGGTGTTTTGTTATCTAGCCAAAAGCTAGCGCTGTTGTGGCGTTAGCTTTCTCTCTAGAAATTGAATGAAAATGTCATCTTCTATGTAAAACAGATCATAACCAACATGCTGAATACCCTCTTGCAAGATTTCCGTGATTTGCCCTTTACCATCGTTCTCGAGTGAAAACTCTCGTTGAAGGTTATACATCAACTGATTGAACCGAAGGTCAGCATTGTTGCTCCAAAGCTCCTTCAAAAGTGAAAGCGTAGTTTCTATTCGTTTAGGGTCACGCATTGGGGTGCTCCTTGTAGCCTAACGTCAAAATACATATTTGAATCAATTTTTATGGTGTTAATTATCAGCGTCAGGGGGAAACACGTCTAGTGCGTACATACATCTTATTGAGGTGTTCCCAAAGTATTATTGCTTAAGGGCGAATACCAAAAGCAACGTTGAATTTGGCATATTAACTCAAAATATGCATTAATTTTGGTATCGCATATAAAAAATGCAGGATGCAATATCCCTTCAACCACTTTGTATCAATTTTGTGCAGGAGTCTGTTAGCACCTATAGTGTTGGGATCGCTTTAGTCTCGAGGACGAACCTCATCGAGAAAAAAACAATATGAACCTGATTGATAATAACTATATCTTTACTTAGTTATTACTTAGTCTTTTCCACAAACAAAAGCAAACTCATCACGCAACCTGCGTGATAAGTTTTTTAGCTCGGACTCGGAGAAGGAGTCAAGAAAAGGTTTGCCATTAATGTACCGCGCTCTCTTGGACAAAATCCGCTGCCTAATTGTGCAACAGGTTGTTTCGTAAATCACCTCTGCTCCAACCCGGTTCTGATCTCGTAGCTTCGGCAATAGAACTAACTAATATGCAAAATATGCACATTGCTTATCAAGCAACTATCGAGAATTCCTCGGTAGTTGAACTGTTGCAATTTTTGCAATAGTTGCCCGAGCAACGAGAAAGCTCAGTGATTGAAGATTCTGCAACAACTCATATCTGCCCCGTGCCAATTTAGCCCATATTTACCTAACACTTTTAAGCTATCTTCTTTTCCTAATCGATTGTAATGCGATAAACCTAAAACATACTTTAGATTTGGTATGAGCATGTATTTAATGCGAGTGAAAATTGAAAAAAATGAAGATGGCGAACACTATTTCTTAATACCTGATGAATTACAAAAAGACTTGTCTTGGAACGAAGGTGATCCAATAGAATGGGTTGATAATGGTGATGGAAGTTGGACTTTAAGGAAGCTCAGTCCAGTCAGCTCGAAGCATTAAAACTCAGAGCATTTGAAGACCCAGACGTGAAAGCTGAGTATGACCGACTAAAGGATGATTCTAAGTTTGATCTTTAGATAAGCTATTCTGGTTGTAGTCAAACTACCAAACAACAAGTTTTCTAATTATGCAACGGCCTGTTGCATAAACCACGGCTACACTCGGTGTTTCGAGCGTTTATCAATGTACAAATAAAAGTTCAACTTTACGCAAAATTTCAGTAATGATGCGCGGTGGCTACTGACTCGGTGGCTATTCAGTCTGAGTTTTAAGGTCTAAATAAAGGTAGTTGAGATTTGTATGTAGAAAATGTTCATTCCACAATTCATCCGAGTAGCTCTTGTAGTCTCGCACTATCCAGCCATTTTCTATCTAAGTATCGTTCACCATCCAAGATTAAAAATTAATCACTGACTTAGATATCGCTTAATTATTGTCCTTTCAGTAATTTTACCGTCACTCTATAATTAATCAGCCTTTTAATTAAAGAGATTCTACGTGTGACTACCCATAATAGAAAAGCAGGTCGTCCCAAGGACAACGATATAGACGTTAGGAAAAAGCTTATCAAGCATGCTCGTGAACTGTTCACGTCTATGCCTTACGATAAAGTTTCAAATCGTCAAGTTGCCAATCAAGCTGGTGTGAACATAGCAATGATTCACTATTATTTCGGCAACAAAGAAGGGCTATTTGAAACGGTGATACGAGAAACGATCAATCCTATGAAAGAACGCATACAAATGATGGTTAAAGACAGTTCACAAAAGAACTTTCTCGACATTATGCGAACCTATTATCATGAAATGTACAAAATTCCACAGTTTCCCCGTTTAGTGTTTCAAATAATGCACATGGATGCCTCGGAGACTCAGCGCAAACTGTTCGAAAAAGTGTTCGCCGATATCAGTCAACCCATGCAAACGGTGATGTTTGACAAGCTTGTTAACAGCAATATTTTAAAACCTGATGTCGAGCCTGAATTATGCAAAGTTTCCTATTTTAGCTTGATGGCCTTTCCATTTATTGCTCCGCCAGGGCTCCTTTCTCTCCACGGCATTGAGCTTTCTGAAGACTTCCTTAACCGACTTCTTGAACACAATATCAAACTGATGACTGATGGTATGCTACAACCCCAAAACTTGCAGGATTAACACTTGTGAAAATCAATAAAAAATTACTGTTTTTTCCGGCGCTTGCTATAGGGGTAATCACTTTAGTCGTTGCCATAAAACTTAAGCCTGATCTACCCGTTAAACCTGCTGGCGATCGCGCACGTTTGGTGGAAACTGTCTCATTGCAACGCCAAGCGATAGCGCCACAAGCGATTGGCTATGGCAAAATTACGCCCAAGGTCGAATGGAAAGCTATCGCGGAAGCGACGGGCAAAATCGTCTATCGACACCCTAAATTAGAAAAAGGTCAAATTCTTGAGGCCGGAACAGAAATACTGCGTATTGATCCACTCGACTACCAACTTAAATTGGTTCAGGCACAGGCGGAGCTTAGCTCTGCACAAACTTCTCTCGCCAAGCTAAATCAAGAAGAGCGAAACCTAGAACAAACGCTTAAAATTGAGCGCAATCGCTTAGTGATCGCCAATAAAGAGCTGGAACGTAAACAAAACTTACGTACCAAAGGGCTTACATCACAATCAGATGTTGATCAGCAAGAACAAAGCACACTTTCCCCACGTAAGTTAGTGCTCGACATTGAAAATCAAATCGGTTTAATGCCCGATGAAAAACGGGTTGCCCAAGCTTTGGTCAAAGTTAATTTGTCTAAAGTGGAAGAAGCGCATCGTGCACTGGAAAAAACCATCATTACTTTGCCTAATGACCTACGTATTTCACAAGTTGATATTGAGGAATATCAACTTGTGAACCTGCAGCAAACTATGGTAACTGCACACGGTATGGACGTAATGGAAGTCGAGGCTCAACTCTCTATCCATGATATGCGTACGCTTGCCTCAAGTATTGCTGAAGTTAATCGTAACACATCAGACATCCCCCAACCAGATATGACCTTTATAGACGCGAGCATTGAATTCAGCAGTGGCAATACGAAGGCGAGTTGGCCTGCGAAAGTGAGCCGAATTAGCGGAACCGTAGACCCAAATCAGGCCACCGTCGGTGTAATTTTGGAGATTCAACAAGATTACCGTCAAATAAATCCAAGCTCGTTACCACCACTTGTCAACGGCATGTTCGTCAGAGCATTTATCGAAGGTCAGCCGAACTCAAGTTGGATAATTCCTGAACGAGCACTCCATGGCGATAAAATCTATCTGATGGATGAGAACAATAAATTGGTGATTCAATCCGTGTCGGTTCTCTACCGTCGTGACAACCAAGTTGTGGTAGAAGGAGATTTGGAGCAGGGGCAAAAGCTTATTCTCAATGATCTGTTACCCGCGATTAACGGCATGCTACTTAAAGAGGCTGAAACAGGCCACGAGGAGTCAGCGTTATGATTCGATTCTTCGCCAAACATCCAACCGCAGCCAATCTGCTGACGTTGTGTTTGCTCGTCTTGGGGGTAACATCCTTATCCACGATTAAGCGCGAAACTTTCCCAGCATTCGATCCTGCTTACATAATAGCAGGCGTGGTCTACCCGGGCGCGTCTCCACAAGAAGTAGAAGAGAGTATCTGTGTTCGAATGGAAGACGCGGTTGATGGTCTTGCTAATATAGAAGAAACTCAATGTGAAGCGGTTGAGGGCTCGGCAAGACTTATCCTAAAGCTTAACGAGAAAGCTGACATCGGAAGAATGCTGGTTGATGTGCAAACCCAGATCAACTCGATCAATGACTTTCCAAAGGAGATTGAATCTCCGGTGGTACAAGAACTGGATTGGAATGAACCAGTTGTGGACGTGGCTATCACCGCAAATACCACGTGGCCAGAACTGAAAGCTTACGCAGAACAGCTTAAGCGTACATTAAAGCTCGATTATGGCGTTTCTCTGGTTACTATCGCAGGGTTTTCTGACCATCAGTTTCGTGTCGAACTGGACTCGCAAGCCATGCGTCAACTTGGCTTGAGTGTCGGCGACATCGCCACTCAGATTGGCCGCCAGAATATTAAATTACCTAGTGGTAATATTGAAACGCCAGACAAAAACTTTCTTATTCGTTTCGATGAAAGGCGTACAACACCGGAGCAACTTGAACTGATCGTCGTTGGTTCTGGCGCAAACGGCTCACAGATTCGACTTAAAGACATCGCTACCATTACCGACCGTTTTGAATTAGATGAACAGAAAGTGCTTTTCGACGGTCATCCTTCAGCCTTGCTTAAAATCAGCAAGAATAAAGAAGATGATGCGCTTAGAATCAAAGAGCGTGTTGCTCAGTTTGTTGAGCAGCAACAAGCCATCGCCCCTGATGGTGTCAGACTAGAACTCACTAATGATATCTCGTCTGTACTGTGGGACCGGTTAAGCATGATGTTCAATAATGGTTGGCAAGGTATTATTCTGGTATTCGCAACCATGTGGCTGTTCTTTAGTTTTCGTTATTCACTCTGGGTTGCCGCTGGATTACCCGTTGCTTTTCTTGGTGGCTTGTTCCTGATGGCGCAGCTCGGGTTGTCAATCAACATTATGTCTCTGGTCGGCTTGCTGATGGCGGTCGGTATTATGATGGACGATGCGATTGTTATTGCCGAATCCATTGCCTCTCACTTAGACAGAAGGGAAGATGTTGATAATGCTGTCATCAATGGTGTTAAAAAAGTCCTTCCTGGGGTTGTTTCTTCTTTGCTTACCACGGTGTGTGTTTTCGGTAGCTTGTTGTTTTTGCAAGGCGAAATGGGTGCTGTGCTCAAAGCCGTTCCACAAGTGCTGATTCTGGTTTTGATACTGAGTTTAGTTGAGGCATTTCTTATTCTTCCTAACCACCTATCGCATTCACTGCATAAAGCGAAGAATGGAAAACCATCTGCAAAATTTAAAAAGAAATTCCTTGATGGTTTTGAGAATTTTCGTAATACAACCCTCGTCAACGCAGTGGAGAAAGTGGTTGAGTTCCGCTACGCCTTTATCGGTGGAGTTATTACATTACTTTTGATTTCCATTGCTACCTTAGCTGGTGGTTTGCTCAAGTTTCAGCCTTTCCCGGAGTTAGACGGTGATATCGCCGAAGCACGTATTATTCTGCCCCCGGGGTCATCACTTTCTCAAACTGAGGCCGTGGTTGACAAGCTGGTTGCGTCTGCTCAGAAGCTAAACAAAGAATGGACACGAGATGTTGAAAACGATGTTCCACTAATTGAACATATAACCAGCCAGTTTAATGCCAATGCTGACGCCGACGAGTCGGGGCCACATATCGCCACCGTTCGACTTGATCTACTCGGTGCAGAAAGCCGCAATGCCGTGATTGATGAGTTCATTGCCGCTTGGCGTCAAGATATTGGTGAGATAGCCGATCCCATTTCGCTGGTCTTTAAACAACCAACCATGGGGCCGGGTGGACGTGCGATTGAAATCCGCGCTAAGCATGATGATCTCGAGAAACTTAAGGCTGCCTCAACCGATATCCAGCAATATCTAAACGAGTTTGATGGTGTGCATGGTGTCTTGGACGATATGCGAATGGGTAAAGAAGAGGTACTTGTCAAACTTCGGCCTGGCGCAGAGACATACGGTATCAACGGTCAGTTGGTGGCTAACCAACTACGTGCGGCCTTTTTTGGTCAGACCGCAGATGAAATTCAGGTTGGTGTTGAAAACATCTCAATTGAAGTGCGTCTCGCCAAAGTTCAAGCGGGCGATCTACAACAGTTGGCAAATTTCCCAATTATTATGTCGGATGGTAGTCAGATACCACTGGCGACCATAGCAACGTTAGATTTTCAACGTAACTATGTTCGAATTCAGCGTGTTGATGGCCTAAGAACCATTAGCGTATTTGGTGATGTGGACCATACTAAAGCTAACTCAACCGCTATCATCGCTCAATTCCAACGTGAAGAAGCGTCCAAACTGATGGCGAAATACCCAGGGTTGCGTTTCGATTTTGAAGGCCAAAGCAAGGATACCGCCGAAACTGGCTCATCAATGGGTAAAGGTTTTCTACTTGGTCTGCTTGGTGTGTTTGCAATACTCAGTTATCAGTTCCGCAGCTATCTAGAGCCTGTCGTCGTTATGCTTGCGATCCCATTAGCGTTCATTGGCGTGGTTTGGGGACACATATTGCTCGGCCACTCATTGAGCATGCCTAGTTTGTTGGGTTTTGTATCGCTAGCTGGCATAGTGGTTAATGATTCGATCCTACTAGTGCAGTATATTCGCCATCACGTCGATGAAGGAGACAGTGTTCATGACTCGGTGGTTAAAGCGAGCCGCGAGCGTTTCAGAGCTGTGTTTTTGACCTCAATGACAACGGCCGCAGGTTTACTCCCTTTATTGACAGAAAGCAGCTTGCAAGCTCAGGTCATTCAGCCTTTAGTCATCTCTATTGTGTTCGGTATTTTTGCTTCAACCTTACTGGTGTTATTTATGATACCGGCGGCCTATTCGGTGCTTGCAGACTTCGGTTTAGTGCATAAACACGAGGAAATTTAAATAAATCGGGTTGCACTGACCCGCATTGTAATGTATGAAATCCTTGTTGTTGCAGTTGTGTTTGTTCTCATCATTAAAAACATTATTATCTGAGTTTTTAGGTCTGGATACTGATGAACTGTATCAGTAGTTGTTAAACGAGTTTTCTATACTTGAAATTATTCATCTTTCGCTAATTTAAGTCAAAACTCTAAGAAGGTTTTGTCGAGTAGACGACACCTGTTACCAAGTGTCGTCCCTCTAAGAACCCAGCGTGCAACTTTCACCGCACTAGGCTCAAGCCTTCACAAAGGCACCTGATGGCACCCAGCAACTTATAAAGCAGCGAGAGCAGGCTCATGCCAAGAGTTACGGCATGGCTTCTTTGATTTTCTCTTAGTCAAGTATTCTTGGTATTGAGGATCAAAAGGCGTAGCGGCACTCCTGATTTTCACATGTCTCTCTATTGGCACCTTAGCTATTTGGAACAGATTGAAC
>NZ_WXWI01000023.1:0-9926 GCF_009904895.1 Vibrio sp. V31_P5A7T61 | reverse complement strand
TTGTTAGGTTTATCTCTAGGACATATTACAGCGGATCTTTCTTATTCAAACAGTGAATCATCTAAAGGTTTAGATACAAAAGAGCTATCTTATGATATAAGTGTAGATAATACACGTTTATATCTAGGGAAATTTAAAAATGATGTAAGATTTAATTCAACAGATTTTCTCTCAACTAACACACGTTACCAGCAGACATCAGCTAATTTTGGTAGTTCAAAAAATCTTTTGATAGGAGAGCGTGGTGCTTATAATAAATTATTTTATTATGCTCCTACAAATAGTGAGCTAATAATATATCGTGATGATCGTATTATAAAACAAATGAATATAGGTGAAGGACAGGGTTTCATTAGTTATGATGAGTTGCCATCAGGACGTTATGAAGTTCGAGTAGAGGTTGTGGTTGCTGGTCAAATCATTTCTTCAGAAGTAGTTCAAATCTATAATAGTTCACGTGATACATTAGCTGTGGGTGATGTTGACTACCTGATCAGTTCTGGAGTATTTAATAGTAATAGCTATGGCCAATCTACCTATGCTGACTATTTTGAGGGTAAATTTTTCACTAAAGGTTTACTTGCTAGTCGTGTTCTTAGCCCTTTAACCGTAGGTGTCGGTGGATTGTATTCCGATGGTGAATGGGCTGCAATCAGTGGTACTCAGATCTATTTACCGTATCAGTTAACTTTAGAGATGTCATTTAATTATTTTAATAATGGAAGCTATCATTTTGATAGCAATCTAGGAAATGGAATTTTTTCATTAAGGAATGAAAACTTCTCAACTGGTAATGATAATGGAAATCTGGCTCAGTTTGTTTATTCTGATGGTAAGTACAGTCGAACAAGCTTAAGTGGAAACTATCGTTTTAGTAATGGAATTTATATATACTCAATTATTTCAAAAGGTACCCAAACTATATTAGATAGTTTTAGGGGGGGGCAAGATACTTACTCCTACTGGTCGGCAACATCAGGATTTAATATACCATTAAAACATGGTATTAATTTGGGTATATCCCTAGATTATCAAGACAGTGATAATAGTTTTAATACGCAAATTAATTTATCTGTACCCTTAGGTTCTGGATATTCATCAAGTAGTTTATTGGCTTTCAATACGAAAAGCCTTAATCAGATTAGAAATAGTATTAATAAAACCGATGTTTTCACAAGTAAAGAAATTAACTCTAACCTTTCTATCGCACAGAACTACTATGTAAGAGAAGAAGATAAAAACACTATCGACATGGTATTAACCGCAAGTACTAAGCAAGAAAATTGGCAAGGTAGTGCTTACACCTATGTAGATTCAACCGGAGAAAAAAGAGGAGTTTCTGGCAGTTTATCAAGCAATCAGATGATTTATGGAAACAAGATTGCATGGACATCTGATAAATCAGATGCATATGGGGTGATTGAGGTCGATAGCTCAGAAAGTGAACAAGATACTTATGGTTACGTTACCGTGAGAAAAAATGGTAAATTACAAAATAAATCGTTTATCTATGAAAAAAGAACACTTTATCCCCTTAATATTTACAATGAGTATGATATTAATATCGATACAGAAAGTGTATCACTGATTAATCTTGGTGAATCAAAAATAAATGAATTTGTTAAACCAGGTAGCGTGGTAAAATTAGAGCCTAATTTAAAAAATATACTTTCTTTTGTTAGTTCATTTGATGATGTTATGGGTCATAAAGTTAAAAATATTGTCTGTAAGGGTTTAGGTTGTCATCATGTACAAAAAATAACTGATGGTGTCTTTCAAATATCATTAATGGATGGGTTAGATTTTGAATTATATTCAGATGATAATGTCTGTATTATTCCTGAGAGTAAAACCTCTCGCGATCTAATGAATTATGGTCGAAACCACTGCATACCTAATATACAACCTATGGATAATGTATTAGTTAACATTAATAATGAAGAAAAATCATTATATTTCATAGGGATTTTCGAGAATGACTTTATTACGGATGACATGCTTAAAATTATTGGTAATGATCGTTATTCTATTGTAAAAGATATGGGTAAATTCAAAGCAGTTTATATTTTATCCGAAGAGAGTGATCTAGACTATGCTAAATTGGGATTAAATGATAAATACTTAGATATTGTGAAAGTGAAAGGTATACAAGAACTATCAATTAAAGATTTAAGTCTATCTTCAATTAAGAGTAAAAACTAATGTTTGGAAGAATTTTTTTAATCAGTGCGTTACTATTTAGCTCATTAGCTAATTCTTTATCGATCGATTCAATGTATTTAGTATCTGACGACCGTGGTAATAGTATTATTTCATTAACGAATGATCTCGAGCAAACTAGTTTCGTCAATACTTATATATATGAATTAATCACAGATGAAAAAGGAAATATTATTAGGAATAAATATACTGAAGAAAACTTCGATGACTGGAAAATTATTACTACTACACCAAAGCTGATTATTGAACCTGGCGTAAGTAAAGATATTGGTATCAGAGCTTTGTGTGATCCTGATTCTTGTGCTCATGATAAAGATTTAATGTTTTCAATTGTTTTTGAACCATCACCTTATTTTGAAGATAGTGTTTCATCACAATCATCAGTGATGATTAACTATGGTTACGCTTCATTATTTATAATTCCAGCTAAAAACCAAAATATTAGTTATACATTAGTTAATAGAGGTGAATATATTTTAGCAAGGAATACAGGTAATACATTATTAAATTTAGTTATTGATCAATGTAGCTCGATTGTAAAAAATAATTGTAGAGTAACTGAACGCTTATTGTCTGGAAGAGAAAGACAAATAAAATTACCTGATCATTTCAAACGTGATAAAATTGAAGTAAAAGTATATAATCATGATGAATCTTATAAAGGTAAACAATCACTAGATTTGATCAATTAACGTGGTTTAGGCGATTTATGAAAATTTATAAGAGTACAATATTACTATTGCTTACTAGTCTATCTTTTATTTCTCATGCAGCAATAATAAGAGGAAAAGTTACTGCTAACAAGGTGGATTGGATTGGGGCAATAAAAATGCCTAGTGGTGAGTTGTATGTACCAACAGGTTGGGACATAGTTAATAATTTAGAACCAACTCAGCGATGGATACCTGCGACACACATGGTTTCTCCTCCAAAGAAAATAAATCTTTTAGGTACTGATAGTCAAGTGTCAGCATCAATAAAAATTGTAGGACTAGAGTATAACTTTGGAAACTTAAAACCTAAACAATCAGGTGATTCTGGCAATTGCTATATCATGAATATGGATCATACCGTGGTTTCATTATTGGGAGAATCCTGTCGTTCAGGACTTGATTTCACATATGCTTCAAGATCTAATCCATTTTATTTTACACGGCCAATTATTGAAATTAACGAGAAAGAATTATTACGTAATTTTGAGGGAATGGAGTCAGGTAAATATATAGGAAGTATCCCATTAGTTGCTTACTATGAGTATTATACTAGTTCGGGTGCGTTAACTTATCGTAATTTTTATTATACTTTTCAAGTAGAGTTGGATTATCAACCAAGCTACTTAACATCTATTTCTATCAATGGTGATGGTGTCATAGAGCCAGTTTATGATACACAGGCAAAAATTGTTTCTGGTTCAACAAAATTCAATGTTAATGCTAATGGCTATTTCAACAACGGATTAAAATTGATATTCAGCAATAGACGTTATAGTTTAGATGGACCAACTAAAATACCATATTCGATACGCTGTAAAGGTGCTTGTTCGGCTAGTGAGATAGTCAGGGATGGTGTACTGATTCATGATTCCATCATTCTTTCAGAAGGGATAAACAATATGAGAAATGTTGATTTTATTTTGGATGTTGGCTATGAAAGTATAAATAAAGATCAAGTGGAAACAGGAAGTTATAATGATGTGATCAACATTATTTTTGAGGAAAATCTATGAAATCTAAACGTTTTTTGATGATGAAAGTCATCAATTTTATCGTATTGATTTTAGTGACTATTGATTCAAGAGCAGAAAATATAAAAAATAATTTTTACGTAGGATCGTCACTTCATTATAATGTTAATGATAGAGAATATGATCTCACAGATAGCCAGAGTGTTAGTGTAAGAGCTGGATACTTATTTACTTTAAACTTGGGTATAGAAAGTAGCTATGGTAGCTATGGTAGAAATTTAAATGGTAATAATATCTATGCTTATCAATTTAGAGGAAATTATCTACATCATCTTGATTCTGATTTTACTCTATACACAGGGATTGGTGGCTATATTTATGACTCTGAGATTAACCCAACAGCAGTTATTGGTGTTAAAAAAAAATTAGACAAGAAAATTAGCACTCAGTTTAGTTACGAATATTTTTATAAAGGCTATGGTGATGATGATATTTACTCATTATCAATGGGTATTAATTTCTATTTTTAACCTAAATTTTATTAACGATTTCAAGGTAAATTATGTTGAAAAAAATCATGGCTTTCTATTTTTTATGGATTATTTCACCAAGTATTTTAGCCAGTGATTATCCTCAGCATGTAGGTTATCATAAAGGGTTTTGGTTAGGTATTTCTAGCGGTATTGTAGTTAGAGAAAATAGACCAGAATTGGCTGGTGAAAATCATTATGGACCGACAGGTAAAATAGAGTTTGGATACCAGTTTCATGATTATTCATCATTATATTCTAGCTACGATTATATGGATGTAATGAGTAAAAACAAAGTACACATTGGTGTGTTAGGAATAAAGTCGAACTACTTTTTGACAGATAACTTATCCGTTTTTGCTAATATAGGAATGAGTCATTATTTCACTAATAGTTACGATGAATTACATGAATCTTATAGTTATGGTGGTATTGCTGGCACTGGATTAGAGTATAACATATCGAAACCTTTTGCGACCAAAGTGGGTTATAATTACTATAATAACATAAGATTTACATCTGGGACCGATACTCATTTGCATCAGATTTATTTAGGTATCACTTACAAGTTTGGGCAACAATCTCAACCTGTACAAAAAGAAATGATGTCACCGAAAATTGAGTATGTTGAAAGGATAAAAATAGAAAATAAGGTCCAGTTAGTAGGAAATAACCGTATTATCGCTTTTCCATTAGGTCAGTCTAAAATTATTCCAAACACTCTAGCAGATTTTTACCTACAAGAGGTTGTTAATCTGATGCGTGAGATGTCTCAGTTAAAGGCTGAGCTAACAGGGCGTGCGGATAAAATAGGTGGTGATATGATCAATCAACGCATCTCTTTTGAACGAGCTAAAACGGTATATGATTACTTAATAAATAATGGAATTGATGCAGAAAGACTATCTTGGTCATCAGCCTCTTATCACGACCCGATAACCGAAAGTAATAGTGATATAGAGCGATCAGTAGAAATTCGATTTAGATAGTACATTTGTAAGAATTTGACTACAGCAATAGCTATGTAATCTCACTTTTCTTCTTCTTCGTTTAGTTTATTATGACGACCTTAATCCAAACGCGACTGATTTTTATGTTTGATAGAATCTATCGAACTTTCGCTCAGTGAAGTTTAGTTTTGCCGATCATGAATTATGTAGGTAAGTTATGAAGATTTTAAATAAAAACAATGTATTGTTTATTATAGCACTTTTTACGTTAATCGGGTGTAATGATGAATCATTGGAGAATGTTAATAACTTATCTCCGATTTGGAATCAAATTAATGCTCAAGATATTAATCATAAAATTCCCTTAGCTACCATTAGTACAATTGACTTGATAAATTATACTCAATCGGTAAATCCTGGAGCTCATTATTCATTATTTAATGTTGAACAAATCGGTAATCGTGAAGAATGCAAAAGATATAATACTCAAGATACAAAAATTAATTTTGAATTTGATTACGTTGAATCGGCTTTGGAATGTTATTACCAGTATACTATGCAAGACATACTAAGTGCTAGTACATCAAGTGCAATACTACGTGTCACTGCGAGTAATTCACAGCCTGATCAAGGAATGAGACAGTTTTCAGCAGTTACGCAAGTTAATGATACTGTTTTAATTAATGTTAATGATGGTAGTGTAGTTCCTGATGGGTACGTCATAGATGAAAACAGTATTCAAGTACTTGGGCTGGGTCGCGCGTATATTAATCCAGCAAATGGAAACGAAATTTATTATCAAGCAGGTTCGGAGATGTCTGCACAAGGTCTTCATCGGATTGTATTTAGCTATATAAATGCAAGCAAGCAATCGATTATTCAAGGTTTGATTGATGTTGCTGTTGGAAGTACGGTAAGCAATCGTGCTCCTATGGCAAAGAATTTTCGCTATGGTGATACGTCTAGTTTCACACTTGGGCAGCAGTTAGATTATATAAAAGTTAAAGCATGGACGGAAATTACGATAGATATAGCGCCTTATTTTAATCAAGGCTATTTAGATGCTTATGGTTCACCTATTGCTCTTACTGATAGTAATGGTAACTCAATATTTGATGAAAAAGGTAACCAAGTTCATTTTTATTTAGAGGCTGATAAAATAACTTCTACCCCTATTTATAAACCTGGCAATTACTTAATTGATGGGGATAAAGACTTAGTTCAATTAATCGATGTATATGCTTATAATGCTCATGTTAGTATCAGTAAAAATGCAAGTTTTACCAATACAAGTTTTACTTTTAAGAGTAATAAAACAGGTTTACATTACGTGACCTACGTATTATCCGATCACAATGGTGGCTATGCTACTGGTGTTATAGAAATTTATGTACATCATCTTTCGAAGTTGAACGATACCGGCGTTGATTGGTGTATGGGAGGCTACGGTCTTAAGGGGCCGTGTCCTATGCAAGCACCTTATGGTGGACAGGATGGTGATTGGGGACGTGATGCTTTAGCAAGTGCTGGTGATTTGGATAAAATTGGCGATGGTGTGGCAGGATTTGATTTTAGTAAGATTGATGCGTATGGCTTCGAGACTGTCGCTAATCAATGGAATTGTATTCGTGATAATGTTACTGGACTGATGTGGGAGGCTAAGGGTAGAAATGGCCTGCTGAGTCATCGGGGTAATACTTACACTTGGTATAACCCTGACAACATTAGTAATGGTGGCTATGCTGGCATTCGCAATGGTGGTGCATGCTTGGATAGTGAATGCGATATCTATCATTATGTGCGTGCTGTTAACCAGCAGAAGTTTTGTGGTTACGATGACTGGCGAATACCAACGGTTCATGAGTTATATAGTATCGTAAATAAATCATACCGTGATATCGATACAAACTATTTCATGAATACGCCAAATTCTCATTACTGGACGAGTAATCCCTTTGCGGGCGATAGTGATAAAGCATGGGTAGTGTTTGGCTCAGGGACAGCACAAACGTTAAGGAAAACTGACAGCCTACATGCTATTTTGGTGCGTTCTACCCAATGAGTACCCAGAAAATAATAAGTATGTTTAGTGGAATTTAATTTACATTTAGGGTTTTTTATGAGTATCTTATTTAATCTTCGAGTCCTGGTGGTCACTTTTATCTTTATATTAATTATGGGTAACGCTTGTGCTCATTGTAGAAATGATATTATCGAAGATACACCAAACAGCCATTTTATAGTGAATAATAATGGCATGGTAACGCATACCACTACGAAGTTGATGTGGATGCGTTGCTCATTGGGACAAACTTGGGACGGAACAACTTGCATGGGTTCTATTAGTCTAATGGACTGGCCATCAGCTTTATCGGCGGCAAAAAATTACAAACTCGGTAATTACAGCGATTGGCGGCTGCCTAATATAAATGAATTGGGATCGATCGTAGAAAGACGTTGTACGGCACCAGCTATTAATGAATTTATTTTCCCTAATACAGAAGGTAGTGTTTACTGGGCGTCTACACCCGAAGGTGGAGACCCACAGCGTACTTTAGCATATGTAATTTTTTTTAGTTCTCAAATTTTTTCATCTGGATTTATTGCTACTAATCCAACGACAAATAAGCTCGCTGTTCGCTTGGTAAGAGATGAATGATACTATGATTAGACGATGTTGTTGAATATTTTTAAACCTAAATCATTAATGGTAAATATCAAAAAGCTAGGCTAACTATTATCTATTCTAGACTTTACTTACAGTCATCTAATCTCTTTGAATATCATTCAGAGATTATTTTCAAGGGTGATATTACTTGATCAAATATTATTGATCAAGACGGAATAAACCGAAACGAGTGATCGCAATCACCGAAATACGCATCTACCTTGCCAAATAAATTTCACTAGACCGCTATCAACTATATAACCTTGCCAAGGTTATATAGTTGATTTTATCGAAAACTTTCTGAAAATTTGGCAATGAGAGCTCACTTCTGTGAGACTCTTACTTTTTGTTATCATTTATTGACAGAAAATCAATAGCGTACCATTCTCAAAGAGTACGAGTGAGACGAAAAAGGGTACGCTATGAAAAATCTAAAAATTTTAACCTTAGTATGTGGTATCGCAATAGCCTATATACCTTTTGCATACAGTAAGACTAGCTCTGTCGTCGCTGTGAGTTTTACCGGGATGGTTCCAGAGGTAAGATGTGATTCGACGAAGGATCGTGTACCATCGTTTTCAGTATTGGATAAAAATAATGATGGCTTGTTGACAGAAGAAGAGCTTGGTGAGATTGAAAATCATAGTTTTTGGGACATAGATTTTGATCATAATGGCTATGTTAGTCCTATAGAACTGAGTGTCTACAAAAAAAGAAATTGTTTAATATAAACAGTATATAACACGTGGATTTATGACTTTGTGGGATACCATGGTTATTTTTAAGTTTTCAAAATATGGATGGTGAGTAGCCAAGTATACTACGCGTGTTATGCTGTTTTAATCGTTTATCTCCCCAAAAGGAATGCCATTAGAATAAAGTATAGCTTCGTCTCATCCTTACATATATAAGATATTTTTTCCTTTTTAATCGGATTTCATTTAAAAATCCAGGGGAATTTTCTTACAGAGAGGTAAAATGAAAAATATTATTTTAGTTGATGATCATCCAGTAGTTTTAGCAACAGTAAAAGGCATTGTTGAGCAAGAAGGCTATAACGTCGTTGAGCAATTCAATGATGGCTATGTAATACTTAATACATTGAGAAATATAGATTATCAAGTGGATGTTATTATTTTAGATATTAGCTTACCTGGGATTGATGGATTAGAGTTAACTAAAAAAATAAAGAATTATCTTCCTAATGTGAAAATACTAATATTCACATCACAAAATTCAATATATTTTGCACGCCGTTGTATAGAAGCTGGTGCTAATGGATTTATATCAAAAAGTCAAGATATCAAAGAAATAGGACTTGCTTTAAATACGATAATAAGAGGGTATAATTTTTTCCCTGATGGAGCATTAAAAACATTATCAAACAAAAAAATGAGTGATGATCCTTTAGGTAAATTATCTAAACGAGAGTTTTTAGTCATGAAACTTTTAGTTAATGGTAGTAATAATAATGAGATAGCGAGAGCACTATCATTAAGTGAAAAGACCATTAGTACTTATAAAAAAAGAATATTTGAGAAATTAGGTGTTAATAATGTTCTTGAGCTAGCTGACTTTGCAAAGAGAAGTAATATAATATGAAAATGATATTATTTTTTTTATGGTCTTTATTAATGGTTTTTTCATTAGAAACTAATGGAAAAGTAATTCAACCGAATAAATTAGAAGTAAGTGAAATTAAGGTTTTTCTCACTCAAGAAGAAAAAAAATATTTGTCTTTTAAGAATAAATTAAGAGTCGGAGTAAATCATTCCTCATTTATTCCTTTTGATATAATAGAAGAAGGCTATGAAAGCACTATATATTCAGGTATAAGCTCAGAAATTCTTTCTATCATATCTGATGTTTTAGAT
>NZ_WXWI01000063.1:0-10849 GCF_009904895.1 Vibrio sp. V31_P5A7T61 | reverse complement strand
TGAGCCAACATAAAAAATACCCTCAAACATGAAATGCTTGAGGGTATTTTCAACCAACCACAGGATCGTTCAACTGATCATTTGCTTAACTGATCGGTGTTAGCCGTTAATGGCGGGTTTATTTTAGGTGGTCGCTTCAATCAGCTTAGGTTTATCACGCGTTAACCACCAGCAGAGTAATGAACCCAACGTCACCATTGCCACCCCTTGCCAAAAGCTGGTGTCGAGTATCACACCAAGAATTAACGATGAAAAAAACGTCGATATCACAGGCGTAAAATAAGACAATGTTGCCAATAACAACATATTGCCACGCAAAATAGCGATATTCCATAACGCATAACCACTGCCCATCACCACACCCGTCAGTATCACATTGAAGGTGGCGATTGGGCTAAAGCTCAGTGGTCCTTCTTGGCTTAGCGCGTACTTTATCCATAACACCATCGCTGTAGCGATAAAAAACAGAGCGATAGCATTTTGACCTTTTGCGATTAACTTCGTCACGTTGCAATAGATTGCCCAAATCACCGCCCCCATAAAGGCCAGCCCATAGGTCAAAGGATTACTGGAAATATTATTTACCACATGTGTGATAGAGAATCCGGCGTCTCCCGTTAAAGTCCAAACAACACCGGTAAAGGCCAGACCAACACTCGGATAAAGCCAAACGCTGACTGTTTTTTTACTTAAGATAACCGCTAGTACTACCGTGATCGCTGGCCATAAGTAATTAATCACCGCCATCTCTAAAGCCTGATGACGACTATTGGCCATACCTATCGCTAATGCCAAGCAGATTTCATAGCTGACAAATAACCCTCCTCCTATCAATAAATAGCGAAGAGAAAAATGTTGTCGTTTAGGGACACCAAGCACGAGTATTAAAAAGACAGCGGCAATAGTATAGAGTAAAGCTGCACCACCAATCGGTCCGAAAGCTTCAGCCACAGTGCGCATTAAACCAATCATTGCTCCCCACAATAAAATGGCAGCAATCCCACATCCTGTATAGTTAAAATGGCTCATTCCTGTTCCCTTTCATGCTCATTCGTTAAGCATTAATGACTTCCCAGCTGTGGGTGAGCTCAATACTTTCACCAAGCATTAAACAAACTGAACAGTATTTATTGAGTGAATCTGCCACTACTTGTTCAACAATTTCTGACGATACCTTATTCCCTTCAATCGTAAAATGCAGATTGATATGAGTAAAAAGACGCGGCGCCGTTTCTCGACGCTCAGTGATCAACGATACACGACACCCCGTTACCGCTTGCTGAGCTTGCTTTAAGCCATTAACCACATCCACTGAGCTACACCCCCCAGCGGCCATCAACACCATTTCCATTGGGCTGGGCGCAGAGGAGCCTGCATTACCATCCATTACGATAGAGTGTCCTGACGGTGATTGACCAATAAATCTTAATCCATCAACCCATTGTACTTCTGCTTGCATCGAATAACTCCTGTCTTTAGCCTAGATTGGCCTTGCAAAGTGAATATTATCTTTAAAATAAACGGGGGCTTCATCGTGGCGAACCGATGACCACTACGGCAATATATCTAAGCCGATAAAAAAAGCCAGTTCGCTGTACAAAAGAAAACCCCACTAAGCTTACGCCTAGTGGGGTTCAGTTCTTACTCGCAGCAATCCGGCTACTAATCAAGTGCTCCCTGCATCAATTCCTTGATAGTCTGCTATATCCATTAGCACATTCCGTTTCATCGCCATCCTAGCGGTGTCCCTTACTCTATCATCCTGATAGACGTGCCTTATTCCTTTAAGATGTCCATTAACCATCCGTGATAACCATCCTAGTTATTCGCGTCCTGCTAATGTCCTTTGCTTTCCTTGCCGATGTTTCATCCTGAATCATCGAATCTTCGTCCTGAAGATGACCTATCCTTGGGTCTTTCCTGTTCCGTGTCGGCTTCCTGCTGACAAATTCAGAATACGGCAACACGGTTTTTCAGCAAGGTGGTGAATGAACATGTCTATTCAGCTCAGCAAATCATTACAGTAATAAATCATTAAAAACAATAAGATAAGGGAAATTCCACCGCTTTACCCATAACAAAAAACGCACATCTCTCACATTGATTGTAAGAGATCTCTCACAAAGCTTATCGCTAAATCACCCATAGCCGTCTAGCGAGGAGCGATAAAAAACGAGAGTTCAGTCTCACTCTAGTAAAGCCAAGCCTAACCAATCAACGTTTTTCTCGTGTGACGGTCGCAAAATTTATCTAGACTAAGCTCTACAAAATCACGATCATGACTGACAAATAACGTTACGTTAAGGAAACCAAGATTATGATTTCAAAATGGGCGCAACGCTTCTATCAAATGGCCGAACTGGTTGGCTCTTGGAGTAAAGATCCGTCTACTCAAGTCGGTGCTGTGATCACCAAACAAAATCGTATTGTCTCTGTCGGCTTTAATGGTTATCCACACGGGATCTCTGACAGTGCAAATACCGACGACCGTGACATGAAATATTTAAAAACATTGCACGCTGAAGAAAACGCGATTCTGTTCGCTAAACGTGATTTGGATGGCTGTGAAATTTATGTCACTCATTTTCCGTGCCCAAATTGCGCAGCAAAAATCATTCAAACTGGTATTTCTGCTGTGCATTGCCCTGAACAGTCTGACGATTTTCTTTCTCGTTGGGGCGACAAAATAAAAGTTAGCCAAGATATGTTTTTACAAGCAGGGGTAAAAGTAAACTGGTTACCTTTAAATGAGCTCAAACCGATCAGCCAGATCCCACCAGCGAATCTCTAATTAATACCACCAGTAACCACTTAAGAGTGCCTTGTCTGGTAACCACCGTTCATTCACAAGCAGGTAGGTAAAAATTAACCTACCTTGTGCTTGCCAATAACCCTAATCAATTAAGGATTATTTTCAGATCGCGAACACATTCAAACCACATGGATTAAATCACGCTCATTAATACGGATTAACCTGCTGAATAAATAGGTATTTTCGATTGAAATCACAAAAATTAAGTAACTCATTTTTCTTTTTCAAACACAACTATGATTTCAATGCATATCCTCACGAAATAAGTGACATTAATTAAAATTGTCAATACCGATTTAACCCTTAAAAACTCCGCTAAAACACCAGAAAGCAGTAGAACTACAGCCTAATATATGGCCATTAATTTTACTAGCAGAATAACCGCTCAAGATTTACAATCCAGACACAATCCAATAACAAGCTAGCTCAATACTAAACACAATACAAATTGTGATGGTTGAGCACGTGATGCTTATCGCTTGCGGTGACATCACGTTTAACCCTACGTGAAAGGTCTTAAGTCAACATGAGCCCAGAAAAACATCGCCTCGATTGGCAAATTAGCCAAACCATCGCTGAATCTATGTCGCCTCTGATTGGCAAACTTTACCGACAAGCAGGTGTAGAAATTTTATTGTTTGGTAAAACGCTGATTAATGCGACCACGATTGACATCATCAAAGCTCATAAAATTGCGAGTCGCTATATCGGAGAATCTTTATCTCTTGAACAAACCATACCTTTGCTCACTTCACTGGCAGAGATGACCCTATCACCTTGTAAAATCGATATTGGCCAATTAGCGCATCGTTATTGGCAACATCATGATGACGCCGATGCTATGCAAGATTACTTGCATACGGCACTTGTTGAAGCCGTGAACGGCGAACCCATGAATCAACCTAAAGATGTTGTGCTTTATGGTTTTGGTCGTATTGGCCGTTTATTGGCTCGTTTATTAATAGAAAAAAGTGGTCCGGGTTACCCATTACGCTTACGTGCAATTGTCGTTCGTGGCGGTAAAGACGGAGATTTGGAAAAGCGAGCCAATCTATTAAGACGAGATTCCGTCCATGGCCAGTTCAACGGGAGTATTATTATCGATAGTGAACGCAAGGCACTGATTGCTAACGGTAACTATATTCAAATGATCTATGCTGACTCACCGCAAGAGGTCGATTATAGCCACTATGGTATTGACGATGCGCTTGTCGTTGATAACACCGGTGTGTGGCGCGACAGTGAAGGGTTGAGCCGTCATCTAGCTTCTCCGGGTGCGAGTAAAGTGCTGCTCACCGCCCCCGGTAAAGGCGATATTAAAAATGTGGTTTTTGGGGTGAATGAATCGGTGATTAGCGCTGATGATACGATCATATCCGCAGCAAGTTGTACGACCAACGCAATTACGCCCATTCTTAAAGCGATGCACGATCAATATGGTGTGCTATCTGGGCATATTGAAACCGTTCATTCTTATACCAACGATCAGAATTTGATTGATAACTTCCACAAAGGTGAACGTCGTGGCCGATCGGCCTCTCTGAATATGGTGCTGACCTCAACAGGTGCAGCGAAAGCCGTCGCCAAAGCGTTACCGGAGCTAGCAGGAAAATTAACCGGGAATTCGATTCGCGTACCGACCCCCAATGTATCGATGGTGGTTGCTAACTTAAATCTAGCCAAAGAAGCCGATAAAGCCTCGTTAAACCACTATTTAAGACAAATTGCTACTCACTCCCCTCTTTCAGCGCAAGTTGACTATACCGATTCAACTGAAATCGTTTCGAGCGATTTAGTCGGTTCACGTCATGCTGGCGTCGTTGATGGTGCTGCAACAATCGCCCAAGGCAATCGCTGCGTTTTATATGTCTGGTACGACAATGAATTTGGTTACAGTTGCCAAGTCATTCACTGTATGGAACAAATGATGGGCGTGCGTTACAAAACGTATCCTCAATAATCGAAACCGACTCCACAACACAATAATAATAATAAACCGAATGTGCTGAGCGAAAGGCGGCGGAAAGAGTTACGACGCTTTTTATATTATTGGGTAGCCAATAATGTTCAGGACAGATGGATCCATCATCCCCCCTTGCCGCTTATCACGACCGATAGGCGGTTTTTTTGTTTTGGTCCACTAGCGATACTCTGCTCTCGGGTTACGGCTAACTAATATAATTTATAGTTATTAATCAAAGTCAATCAATACATTGACATAAATACAATTCAGGCTTTCATTGATAGAAAAAGGATAATAGATCAGGAATTATGATTAAGAGATAATCAGAGTGCAGCATTATTAATAAGTTAACACTATACATAACCTCGATTAAGACAATCCCATACAAAAAAGTACACAAACACAATAGCGATGTTCTTGGCTGTGAGTAATAATACTCGCTGAATATTATCTGTATTACAGTAGTGGTAATTCGTGTGCGATTAAAATTAGCCTCGGCAGCTCATGCTCAAAGCCAAAAACATAAATTGAGAGATATCAGTAAGTTTATTCTTAGATCTTATCTCTATCCCCGTCATTTCCAAAAGATGGTAAACTTATTCCATCATGAGCGTCGGCAACATATTTTTATTCGCCAGCCAAATTATATCATGAAATGTATGATTCCATTTCTACATATTGGTTTAAGTAAAAGTGATGTCATACAGTTGCTCAATGACCACCATTCATGGCTAGAAGCTACTTTTTCTCGTGCCGCCATTCTTAAAATACATACTGATAAATTATATTTAGGCAGTATCAATATTGACGATGAAAATTATCAACTTACTTTAAGCTTCGATGGAAGAATACGTAAAGAAGGTGAATTGGCGTTATCACTAGAAGATAATACAGGCTATGCTTATTATACTTTAGGTTTCACGATTCAAAACAACCTATTATTAATTGGCTGCATGCAAGGTGCCGTTAACGATAATGGTTTCAGCCGAACATTCACTAAAGCTATCCATGGTTTAAGGCCTAAATCCTTTATGGTTGAAGCGGTTCAATTTATCGCTCAATATTTAGATATAAAAACTATCTATGCGGTTAAAAATTCAGCCCATATTTATAATGCCAAGCGATATGGTAAAAAAAGTGATTCGATCAATTTAGACTATGACCAATTATGGCAAGAACACGATGGCGTTGATCACAACCGTTGGTTTTATTCTTTACCCTTATCTGCTAAGCGTCGCGAAATGGGAGAGATAAAGCGCCCGAAACGCAAAATGTACCGTGAGCGATATGCATGGTTAGACGCTTACCAGCAGCAACTTTATGCCTTGTTGCAGCCATCATTACTCTATCCTCATAATCTTAAGATGAGTATTGCTGAACAAGTCGCTTGGCTAACCGATGACTCAACTCAATAACCTATTAGCCAACGTTCATCATAGGGAGGGCGGCACACCCTCCCTATGATGAAACCTCTCATCAACATTAATGCGGTTTGAGTAAGCATCGTTCATGTTTTCTTCATCACAGATGAGGTATGATAAATTGATATCGATTTTGGGAGACAGCTTATGTATCGAGTATTAGTAACCACCTTGACATTAATCTGCGGTTTTTTCGCCTTAATCTTTGGCTTACTGCTCGCGATTCCACTCACCTTGATAGCCATCATTAGCGGCAAGCGGTTAGAAAGGCAGCTAAGACGCCGCCCTTTTCATCAAGCTCACAATAACGAAAGTGAACATGTTATTGAAGGTGAGTTCGAAGAAGTACCACATCGCGAACAACATTCCGAACAACGTAGCGATCACCGTCAATAACATTAAGGTGGCCTCGTACTTCACTGGACGGTTTCAACTTACTTCGGTTTCAACTTACTTCGGTTTCAACTTACTTCGGTTGCAGTTCTAATACGCGATCAATGTCTTGTGCGTTATGACGCTCAGCTAACTGCTCCCAAGCCTCTCCCCATGTTCGGTTGACAATTCGACCACGTTGCACTGCCGGACGTTCTGCAATGGTTTTCGCCCAACGTTGCACGTGTTGATAAGATTGCACATCCAGAAACTCAGCCGCATTGTAAGCATTACCTAACACTAGATTGCCATACCAAGGCCAAATCGCCACATCAGCAATCGTATATTCTTCACCCGCAATATAGGTCTGTTTGGCCAGTTGTTTGTCTAACACATCCAGTTGACGTTTCGCTTCCATTGCAAATCGATTGATAGGATAAGCAAACTTTTCTGGAGCATAAGCATAAAAGTGACCAAATCCCCCACCCAAATAAGGCGCGGAACCTTGCAACCAAAACAACCAATTCATCACTTCTGTACGTTCGGGCAACGCTTGTGGTAAAAAGTGACCAAATTTCTCCGCAAGATAGAGCAAAATATTACCCGATTCAAAAACGCGAATCGGCGACGCTAACGAACGATCCATTAATGCAGGGATTTTCGAGTTAGGATTGACCTCAACAAACCCAGATCCGAATTGCTCACCATCACCAATTTTTATCAAAAAGGCATCGTACTCAGCTTGGTGAATACCTAATGCTAATAACTCTTCTAACAAGATAGTGACTTTTTGCCCGTTAGGTGTCCCCATAGAGTAAAGTTGGATCGGGTGTTGACCTATCGGTAACACTTGTTCGAAACGAGAACCAGAATCAGGTCGGTTAATACTTGCCCATTGTCCGCCATTTTCACTCTCCATGGTCCAAACCTTAGGGGGTACATATGCTTGTGTCATGACACTCTCCTTGTTGTTATTATCTTGTCAGTAAACCTTGCCGAAACATCGTTTATACCCAAACGACTTGGCGTTGCAGGTAGGCGGCAAGTGATTGAATCCCCATGAGCATAGGCAAACGATGTGATTGGGGTAAACGAACATAGCCAACACCGCTGCAGCTTCAAGTAGGAAGGGTATACTCATTGTTAATTAACTAAGATATTGGGGCAGTTTCCAAACGTTCAAGCGATACAACGATCATCTCGGAATAAATAAGTCTCGCTATTTACTCGGCAACGTGTATAGTGAAGTTGGCTCTTAAAGCAGAGTTGTTAATGTGACATAAAGTGTAAGTTTTTGCTCAGAAAACCATCGATACCCTTCGTTTAGTGCCTGTACAAGTTTACCTTCATCTACCATTCAATTGCTTATCTATCAGCCAACATTAATTTAGTATCATAAAATATAGAGGTAATTATGTCAGGTAAAGTGACAGGTTCAGTAAAATGGTTCAACGAAACTAAAGGTTTCGGTTTTCTTACTCCAGATAACGGTGGAAGTGATGTTTTTGTTCACTTCAACTCAATCGCATCTGAAGGATTCAAAACTCTCGCTGAAGGCCAAAAAGTAAGCTTCAACGTTGAGCAGGGCAAAAAAGGCCCTCAAGCAGAACAAGTAACGGTTCTGTAATAGAATGTTGATGGCGTGATACTTTATCACGCCATTGTTTTATCCATCACTTCCTTCTCCGCTTTGAGAAAAGCTTGCCATTCACGATACCGCACGACCAATATTTCTCGTTGAAATAACACTGAAATAGAGGTGTTAACGATGATGCACGGATTACATTCACTTTTGTGCAACAAATCTAATAACTCGGTTCTTAGGCTGGCCTTTAATCCTCATTAGTGTACTAATAGGAATCATTTTTTAAATGGATGATACCAACATGGCAAAAGCACCAAAAAAAACCAAGACAGCCGCTCCTCAAGCGGACAGCAATGAGAAAATGCCGTTAACTCAGCACCAAACGCGTAAAAAAATTGAAGATATTCTTGAGCAAAGAGCCTTTGAAAAGCAGTATGGTGGATAAGTTACCGATGGCCGACTGCCTTTTAGCAGCCGTCATACGCTAAAAGGCCAATGCTTAAATGCTTTTCTCCTTATCTGATCTTCGAATTAAGCACTATTGACTCATCAATAACCATCTGTATCCAGCTGTTTCATTCATCCTGTACGATATTTTTTGTCTCCAACGCCATATTTGTAATACCATACCTCCCCTTAGAAACTCGCTATTCCCAAACTACTCGATCTTGTCATCATCAGCCTTGTTCACTATTACCATTGAACAAACGGATACCAATAATCCGACGTTAACTTCAAGTAGCTAGGGATACCTAATCACTGAGGAAACGGATGAATAACCGACAGCGTATTATTCAACAAACTCATCGCGAAGCATTAGCCGCTCTGATCCTCGCCTTGGGTTACTTTATCTGGTGGTATGTCACGGCTTATGGCTTGTCTGCGCCTTTTGATGATCTTGAATTGCCAGCACTCTACTTCGGTATGCCGTTGTGGTTTTTGCTGTCTTGTGTGGTAGGCCCAATAGTATTTACTCTTCTCTGCGCGTTAATGGTGGCATTCATTTATCGCGATATTAGTCTTGAACCAGATATGACGACCCGTGATGAATAATCAACTTCTCTTGCCTCTCATCATTTATTTAGCAGCCGTATTTGCGATTGCTTTTTTTAGCCGGCGTAGAACAACAGATGGCGGCTTTCTCAATGAATACTTTCTTGGTGGGCGCAGCATGGGGGGATTTGTGCTCGCAATGACGCTTGCTGCCACTTATGCCAGCGCTAGTAGCTTCATTGGCGGGCCAGGTGCCGCTTATAAACTTGGCTTAGGTTGGGTATTGCTCGCGATGATCCAGCTACCAGCAACCTGGTTAACTCTTGGTATATTAGGTAAAAAGTTTGCGATTGAAGCTCGTCGTCATAATGCGTTGACTCTCAATGATATGTTATACGCTCGCTTTAAAAGTCGTAGTGTGGTTATTTTAGCATCGACGTCTTTACTGCTGGCCTTTTTTGGTACGATGGTCGTGCAATTTGTTGGTGGAGCACGCCTATTACAAACGGTTACTGGGCTCTCTTATCAACATGGCTTAATGCTGTTTGCTTTTACTGTTGGTCTTTATACAACCATCGGCGGGTTTCGTGCGGTAGTAATGACCGATACCGTGCAAGGGATCATGATGTTAATCGGAACTTTTGTGTTGTTAGCAGGGGTTATCCACGCTGGCGGTAGCCTTGGTACACTAGTCACGGAACTGCATCGTATTGATCCTGCGTTAATTACCCCCTACGGCCCCGATCAATTCCTCAGTCAGCCATTTATGTTGAGCTTTTGGATACTGGTTTGCTTTGGTGTGATTGGGTTACCCCATGCCGCCGTTCGTTGTATGTCTTATAAAGACAGTGAATCGTTACACAAAGGTATAATCTTAAGCACCATCATGATGGCTTTGTTGATGTTTGGCACCCATTTATCGGGAGCATTAGGGCGCGCTATCATGCCGGATCTTACTAGCCCAGATCAAATCATGCCGACCTTAATGATCACCGTTCTTCCGCCTTTATTGGCAGGAATTTTCCTCGCCGGCCCCATGGCCGCGATTATGTCGAGTATTGATTCACAGCTAATCCAAGCCTCGGCGACATTATTAAAAGATCTCTATCTTAACTATATTAATCCCAGACTTATCGATGAGCCGCAGGCAGAAAGTAAGCTGACTCGTTTATCTTTGTGGGTGACGATGATTTTTGCCTTATTGGTGTTTTTTGCAGCCACCAATCCACCGGAGATGATTGTTTGGCTTAACTTAATGGCACTCGGAGGCTTACAAGCGGTATTTCTCTGGCCTTTGGTGCTCGGTTTATATTGGAAAAAGTCTTCATCAACAGGCGCATTGAGTTCAATGATCGTTGGGCTCTCCACCTACACGAGTTTAATGTGGTTAAAACCTGATTTAGCGGGAGTCCATCCCATCGTCCCGACCCTACTGTGTGGATTACTCAGTTTTATTATGATGAGTTATCTTAAACCGGATACAGGGCAACAGCTTAAAGAAAGTATGGCTGAACGTTAAGTAAACCAAGTAAAATGCATTTCGATCTTTATTATTCTTTGGATGACCACAAGGTTAATAGAGACAAAAAAGCGAGCACGAAGCTTAACACCGATCAGTTAAGCAAATGATCAGTTGAACGATCCTGTGGTTGGTTGAAAATACCCTCAAGCATTTCATGTTTGAGGGTATTTTTTATGTTGGC